>JBKBIY010000128.1:0-3360 GCA_046294045.1 bacterium
ACATTATGTGGATTAAGTTTTAAAATTTTTTTTTATTATAGAATTCTATACCATTTTGGTGAGGATGAAGGATTAAGATGGAAGAGAGATTAGTGTGAATACCTTTGCCTTTTATTTTTATTTTTTCTTTAATAGTTTTGCTTTTCATTTGGTATTAAAATGGTTATAAAATGGTTATTAGAAAATGTTGGGTAGGTTCATGTTGGACATCAATTGTGCTATTGCGTTATTTCCTGCTTCTTTTGATTTGTTTAGAGCATCGTTTGTTGCTACAAGAATTAAGTCTTCTAAAAGATTTGGATCTTCTTTAAGGAGTTCTTGATCTATTTTAACGGAGGTTATTTCTTGTAATCCATTGCAGGTTATTTTTACTTTTCCGTTAGCTGCTGTTCCTTCAAAGGTCATTTGGCTCATTTCTTGCTGCATTTTGCTCATCATATTTTGTACTTGGTTAAGTAAACCTTTGTTGAATTGCATATTTTTCCTCCTGGGGTTATATGGAACGGAGAGGACGGGATTCGAACCCGTGGTGTCGCCTATTAAGCGACACTCTCGCTTAGCAGGCGAGCGCCTTCGACCACTCGGCCACCTCTCCTCTTTTACTATATTATTCAATAAAAAAAATAAAAAACCTTTAGGTTTTAAAAATTAGAAAACCTTTAGTTTTTAAAACTTAGAAAAACAGGATTCGAGCTTAAAAATAACTTATATCTGTGTTTAGGATAAAGTTTAATTGGTTATATTATTGAGTATTATTTTGAGTTAGGATTTTTATTTTTTTTGTAGTTTTCTGCTAAATAGTCTATAAGGTTATTTAGATAGTTTCCTATAATTTCTCCACCTATTGATCCTAGTATTGCTCCTGCTCCTGCTCCTATTACTGTACCTACGCCAGGAGCTATTAATGTACCTATAGCTGTGAGCGTTCCCCTAATTGCTGTAGAAGCTGCTACTCTGCCTGCAACTTTTCCTGCTACATTTCCTGCTAACCCTCTTGCTAATCTTTCTGCTGCTTTTGCTCCTAAATTAGAACCTTGTACTTCTCCTAATAATGATAAACCATTAGAAATAGCTGTTTGTAGCACTGCAATGCCAAGATGCTTACCTTCTTTAATTTCCTCATTTAATCCTAGAACTCCTCCTACTGCTGTACTTGCCCAACCTATTTTTGTTGCTACTCTTGATATTCTTTCCATTTCTGAGGAATATTTGGATGCTTTAGCAGCTTCGTCTATTCCTTTGGCTTTTGAAGCATTTTCTTGTGCTATTTTTGCGGCTTCATCTGCTGATGCGGAAATTTGGGAACTAATATAACCAACTGCTGAAACTTGTGTTTCTAAGGATAATCCTTTTCCTTTATCATCTGGTTTTCCTTTATTATCAGGCTTTCCTTTATTGTCAGACTTTCCCGCAGCTGATTCTAGATTACTTACTATAGTTTGCTGGATTTCTAATCTTTTTTTTGTTTCTTGTTGTCTTGATTTATTTTGCACTTCTTGAGTTTGTCGTGAATTACTTGTTTGTGTTTGAGGTTTGGTATTAACATTTCGGGGTTTTGGTGGTGGAGTTCCTTTGGATTCACCTATTTTTGTCATTTTAGTCACCTCCCCTTTAGGGATTATTTTTTTGTAATTTTTCTAATACTTTATCGGTAAGGAATCCTGTTAAGGTTCCTGTTAATACTGAGCTTATAGCTATTGCTAAGGAAGGTAAAGTAGCGGGTAATGAAGCGGTAAAAGCTAGACTTGCTAAAGTGGAAGTTGTTGTAGTTATTAAAGTTTCCTTTAAAGCTTGAATAGATTCTTTGCCCTCTTTTTTTCTTAGTTTATAATCTATTACAGATGAAAGAATTATTCCTACTCCTTTGGAACCATATTTTAAAATTAAATCGTTTGAACTCAAACCTTTTAAACCATGTTTTATTAAATTTGAGGTTACTTCTTTAAAAATAGATTTTGCTTTCCATTTTATTAATTTTTTTAAAGTTTTTGAATTTCTATTTTTTACAGAGTTTTCTGAATAATTTTTAATTGTCTCTAGTTTATAAGATTGATTATTTTCTGGATTGTTTTTTATTTTATCTTGTAATGAATTGTCAAAACGATTTTCACGTTTATTTATTTCTTGATTTTTTTCAAAAGTTTGTCTTTTTATTATATTTGTTTGTATTTTTTCTATTTTCATGTTTACCAACCTCTTTAATTATTTTGGAGTAAAATTTGGCGAGAATAGTTAAGTATTCTCTTGATTTGAGATTTTTATGGTTTTTTATCTTTGCCAAATATTTTTTCTCCTATATAGGATGCTGCTCTAGATCCTAATTCAGATCCCGCTATGCTTCCTATTATTCCTCCTACGCCTGCTCCTATTACTGTACCTACTCCTGGGGCTATTAGTGAGCCTATGAATGCTCCTGCTTGAGCACCCGCCCATGCTCCTGCTAGTGATGAACCTGTAGAAATAGCTGTTTCTGTTGCTGCTCTCTTTATAGATTTCCCTTCATCAAGTTTTTCTTTAAATTCTACTGCTGCACTTATGGCTGTACCTAGGTACCCTACTTTTGATGCTATGTTTGATAATTTTGCCATATCTGAGGAATATTTAAGTGCTCTAGCAGCTTCACCTGGTCCTCTAGCTCTGGAAACATTTGCTTTAGCTATTTTTGAAGCTTTATCTGCAACTTCCGAAACAAAAGTACCTCCATAATCCATTATTTCCCCAGTTTTTCCTAAAGCTTTTTCAAAGTTATCTTTTAGTGTTTGTTGAACTTCTCTTTTTCTTTGATTTGTTTCTTGCTGTTGCCTAATATTTTGTGTTTCTTGAGTTTGTTGTGAATTACTTATTTGTGTTTGAGATTTATTATTAACACTTTGGGGTTTTGAGGATTGTGTTTCTTTTGTTTCATTTATTAGCATAAACAAGCACCTCCCTCTAATTATTTATTAATCTATGCTTAAATCACCTTTTTGCTTTTAATCATCATCAATCATCTTCACTTTCCTGTGCTGGTTCTATTCCTTTGGAGTTTACATTATTTAAAAGTGGTAGGTCAGTTTTAATTGTTATGGTTCTTCCGTCTTTTGTTTTATAACTAATAAATACATCAAACCATACTAAAGTGGATACAAGTTTATAGTTACCAGATTTTGGAGGATCTTCTACTATTACTGATTTAATAGGTTTATCTTTAGAAATTTCCAACGATACTGATATTATCTCGATTCCCCAATTTTTTATATCTTCGTCGTTCTGTACTTTTTTTCTTAAGCTATCAAAAATTTTCATTGCCTTTAAACCTGGGACAATATCTTGATCCTTTGCATATATTCTATTTGCATATTTTCCTTTTCCTTCTATTTC
>JBKBIY010000129.1:0-3310 GCA_046294045.1 bacterium
TTCTTAGAATAGAATTTGATTCTCACGGGTATATCCGACTCATAATACAATGCAATTCCATAATTCTTAATCTTATTCAATAAGATATCTGCAAACAAATCTTTTACATCAATAAAACAATATTTTTTATTTGTTTGAGATTCAACTTCATCAACCAAAAAATCAATTGAAGAATTAATTTCAAATACCTTTTCACTATTTTTATTATTAATTCCGTTAAGATTGATAATTTTTGAAATTTCTTCAAAACTACCTAAATCTGACCATCCAAAAAAACTTTCCAATACAAATAAATCTCTACTTTTTTGACTGTAAAGATAATCTATTGAAATATTCGGGAAAGGTTCAGAATTTTTATAAAAAAAATCTATATCTTTATATCTTTCTAAATCCCCGTTAACCGCAAAAAAATCCCTAATAAAAAAATCAAAACGGAAAATATATATTCCTGAGTTCCATAAATATTTTTGACTTTTATAATAATAAGAAGCCCGAGTTTTATTAGGTTTTTCTATAAATCTTCCTACACTATACAAATTATCAACCACTTTATTTGATTTTTTGATATATCCATATAAAACCGAAGGAAAAGTAGGCTTTACCCCTATTATAAAAGTTTTTTCAAAAATAGTTAAATATTTCGTTACTTGCTTAATAGAATTTTCAAACTCTTCCTCATTAAAAATGTAATGATCCGAAGGGAAAAAATAAAGAAATAAATCACTATCTACCATTTTTTTTATATTATAAGAAGAATACAAAATAGCAAACGCAGTATTCTTTGAGTCTTTCTCCAAAATAATTCTATCATCATGAATATTTAAATCCCTTTTTATCAAATAATAATGCTTTTTATTTGCACAAACAAATATTTCATCAAAAATTGCTAAATCTTTCAACCTATTATATGTTATCTCAAGTAAACTCTTATTGTTAAATATTTTTATAAACTGTTTTGGATAATTTTTTCTGGATAAAGGAAATAATCTTGTTCCAAAACCTCCAGCTAGTATAACAGCTACTCTCATACATCAATAACCCCTCTAAAATAATAATTTTGTAAATCCACTTCAAAATTATGATAAGTAGGAGCTTTAATATAGGAAACCACTTTTTTTAAAACCATTCCTTTTACCTTAAAAATAGCAATATTTTCTTTTAATATAACTTCTAAAACTTCCTTCATAACAAATCTATTAGCATCAATAAAAAAAACATACTTAGAAAGAAAATTATATACCAACTCATCCTCATTTTCAAAATTTATCTCAAATTCCATTTCATGATTTTTATTTAAAATATTATCGTCAAAATTTTTATTAGAAATTCCATCGAAAATTTCATCAAAATTTTTGCTATTAAAAATTTCCCATAATGCGGCTAAAATATCATTAAAAAACTCCGTTAAATTTTGGCTTTCTACCGTTATCATTATATCCGCAGTATGATCCTCAAAATAATACATTTAAAAATCTTCTTTACTTCTGTTTTTTAAAACTATTTTAAAATTATCCCTTTCACCTTAAAAACAGCAATATTTTCTTTTTTTTAATTCCATTTCATGATCTTTACTTTAGCCAAAATTTCATCCAAATTTTTGTTAAAAAAAATTCCCGGCCATGATAAAATATCCGAAAGTTCGTTATAAAGAACTCCTCTATAAAAATTGAAACTTTTACCCTCAAAAACTCCCCATAGTGCAGATAAAATATCGTTAAAAAATTTCGTCAAATTTTTGATTTTTATCCTCATTCTATCTGCAGCATAAGCATCAACATAATCTATGCTTATTTCTATTTCCTTATTTGCTAACTTACTATGCTCATTAAAATAACACATTATTCTTTATTTGCTAATCTACTATGCTTATATCCATATAAAAAGTATATGCTAACTCCAATAATTGTCCATATTAGTAATCTTATCCATGTATCGAGAGGTAGAAATATCATTTGCAGGATACAAGCTAGAGCTCCAAGTGGAGCCAAAACGAAAGCAGCAGGCATTCTAAACGGCCTATTTAACTCCGGTCTCCTTAACCTTAGAACAACCACAGCTATACACACTATACTAAATGCCAAAAGTGTACCAATTGAAACTAGCTCTCCTAAAATACCTATTGGAAAAATTCCAGCTATAATCATTGCACCAATGGTAACAAAAATAGTAGATAAATAAGGAGTTTTAAATTTAGGATGAACTTGAGAAAAAGCTGCTGGTAATAATCCATCTCTAGACATAGCAAAAAATATCCTTGTTTGTCCTAACAAAGTCATCAGTATAACAGAAGTTAATCCAGCTATAGCCCCTAACTTTACTATCAATAATAACCACTTATACTCATCTCCCATAGCATTTATCGCTACAGCTATAGGAGCAGGAACATTTAATTCTTTATAATTAACAACACCTGTTAAAACTAAAGAAACTGATATATAAAGTAAAGTTGAAATAAACAGCGAACCAAGTATACCAATTGGAACATCCCTTTGGGGATTCTTAGCTTCCTGAGCTGCCGTAGATACAGCATCAAAACCAATATAAGCAAAGAAAACTACCCCAGCAGCCCTGAGAATCCCAGTCCATCCATACTCACCAAAATGTTCCCCCGCAGGAGGTATAAATGGATCCCAATTAACAATATCTATCTTCCCAAAACCTATTATAACAAATAATACCAAAACCGTCGTCTTTATTATAACTATTATGTTATTTACCAAAGCTGACTCACTTATACCTATTAAAAGTATAACCCCCACAACAAAAACAATTAACATAGCAGGTAAATTTAAATAATTTCCTGTAAAATGTAAATTTAAATATTTTTCAATGAAAGAAAGGTTACCCCCAGATTCTATTATTTTTCTCTTTTCTTCAGCTGTTAGTAAATCAATAGGAGCACTACTTAAAAGGGGAGAAATATGTATTCCAAATTGTTTAAATAGATCCACAACATACCCTGACCAACCGACAGCAACGGTAGCACCTGCTATCATGTATTCAAGTACGAGATTCCAAGCAATAAACCAAGCCCAAAACTCCCCTAGGGTTGCATAAGCATAGGTATAAGCACTACCTGCAACAGGTACCATTGAGGCAAATTCAGCGTAAGCTAAACCAGCTAAAGCACAAGCAATACCAGAAATAATAAAGGAGATAGCTACAGCAGGACCTGCATAAGATGCAGCAGCATGTCCTGTTATAACAAATATACCCGCTCCTATTATAGCTCCTAAACCTAAAGAAATCAAGGCTAATGGACCCAGCGCCCTCTTCAACTGGGGACCCTTCTCCACATCCTCTAAAAAAT
>JBKBIY010000012.1:0-4072 GCA_046294045.1 bacterium
GAGAAAGTTTGAAAAGATATAAATCTTCCTCTTTTTCCGCCTTCTTAGTTAAAAAGATTTCTTCTTTCTTGGTTGTAAGGTTAAGTATTGCTAATTCTTGAATTATAACTTCTTTCTTAGCTAGTTTTGCAAAGATTGATTTATCTTGAGTTTTTCGAGTAAAAAATATTCTCTCTTCTTTTAATGTTAAAGCAAAATTTTGTAATACTCCCCCCTCTTTAAATAAACTATTTAAAACTAAAGGAGTTAATTCGTTTTTTTCGATTGAGTAAAGAACTAACTGATCATTTTGTAAAGCTAAGAGATCTCCCTTATTTGAAAGGGATAATAGGGTTGTATTGATTCCTTTTAATTGTACTTCATTAATAAAGGTTCTTTCTCTGTATAAATAAGCTTTATCATTATGTAAAAAACAGTAATACTTCAGGTTGGGAGAAATTAGAAAATAAACACCGTGAGAAGTGATATACATCTCATTTTTATATTTTTTCTTTTCACAAATTTTTCCTTTCAAAAAGGCTTTTTCAAGTTCAAAAAATAAAATTCAAATAAAAAAAGATTAATAAATTTTTTGTAGAATAAATTATTTTGTAGAGTATTTTATTTAATAATTAGTTTAGGGAGGTAGAAAAGAAAATGGAAAAGATAGGAGCAGGTCAAAAAATATTAATAATCGATGATGAAGAAAATATAGTCGATTTACTTTCTAATATCCTTACTCATTCTGGTTTTGTTGTTATTGGAGCTTTTAATGGAGAAAGTGGAATTGAAAAAGCTATAAAAGAGAAACCACATATAATAATACTTGACATAATGATGCCAGGGATGGATGGATTCGAAGTACTAAAAAGACTTAAAGAAGATGAGCAAACCTCGGATATACCAGTAATTATGCTTACTGCTAAAACCGAAGACTCAGCAGTAATAGAAAGCTGGAGAAAAGGCGCAGAATTTTATATACCTAAACCATTCGAAATTGAAGAGCTTCTCCATGTTATAAATCTTATCCTTAAATCAAAATATGCTGAAACTAACTAGGAATTAAAAAAAATAAGAATTTAAAAAATAAACCCGTTACTATCTACTACATAAGGGGGAAAAGATATGAAAACAATAAAGACTTTTGTTATTCTAATTATATATATATCATTTTTCTTAGCTTCGTCTTTTGCAAATAATCCAAATTTAAAGGATAATGCTTCCTTTAGAAATACAATTGATAGACAGTTCTTTGAGAAAGCTAGAAAAAACCAAGGAATATTTAATATCTACTCTTACAAAGAAAAAAATTATCTTGAAATACCTTTTTCAAAATTGCAAAAAGAATATTTTGTATCTTTACAAGTATCAAAAGGTATATCTATTTACCCATTTCTAGGGGGGTTAACATTACCAGTTTTTGAAACCACAAGCAGATACACAGATTGTATATATTTCTATTCTAAATCTTCCAATTATAAAGATGATTTAAAAGATGGAGATATCGTAGAGGTTCAGATATATTCCAAAAATTTAAAATACAGATCATCTTTTGATCCTGCCTCATCTAATTTGCTTAAAAAATCTTTTTCTGACAACTTAATAGCTAAAGTTAAAGGTTTCTATAGAGAAGGTAATATTTACATAGATTTAGATCAACTTGTAGCTGAATTACCTTTTTCTGTAAATAGCCCAGCCTTTTCAAAAAATATAAATGTAAAAACAAATTCTTTAGAAGAAGTAAAAGTTTTTCCTAAAAACATGATCCTTTATGTTTCTTTTTTGGTGTCTTTTAAACCCCGTATGAATTTTGTTGATAGTCTCAATTTACTTTCCAATAACAAAACCATTTTAGCATTAAATATATTTGAATATCAAAACGATAACTACAAACCTAGAGAATATGATCCAAGGGTTGGATACTTTTCAACTTCATATGCTGATATTTCTTCTACTGAAGGTAAAGATGGCTATAGAACAATAAAAAGATACATAAACCGCTGGGATATGGATAAAGGTTTAACTATATGGATAGAAAATACTTTTCCTACGGAATACAGGGATGCTGTTAAAGAAGGAATTTTGGAATGGAACAAAGCTTTTAACAAAATAGGATATGATAATCCTATTAGAGTTGAAATTCAGCCTGATGATGCGGATTGGGAACCTGAGGATATAAGATATGCTACTGTAAGATATCAAGATGCTAATTTGACTGCTTTTGCTATAGGGCCTTCCATAGCTCTACCTACTACCGGTGAAATAGTGGATGCTGACATAGTTTTCTACGCTCCAATGATAAGAATAATAAAATCCAGGTTTGATTACTATTACGACGTTATTTTACCTTCAGTAATAAAATATCAAACTAATCCACTTTATAAAGTATATTATGAACTATTTATGAAAAATTCAAGTAGTTTACTAACAATCGACCAGGTATACAAAATATTAAAAGGCGGTATTGAAGATTTGGAAACTTTAAAAAATCAAGAAATAAATCATACTGATGTTTGTACTTACTCATTAGAAAAATTGGAAAATACTATTGTAGGTTTAACAGCTATAATGATATCTGATCCTAATTTCTACAACCTTAATAAGGAAAAATTTGCAAAAGACTATATAAAAGATATTATCATTCATGAAGTGGGTCATATTTTGGGGTTAAGACATAATTTTAAAGCTTCTTCTTTTGTAACACTTGAACAATTACAAGATGAAAAATATACTTCTGAACATGGTATTTGTTTTTCTTGTATGGATTACAATCCTCTTAACGTACACTATAAAAATGACAAACCTTACTTTACTCGAGATATTTTTATGACAAAAATAGGTCAATATGATTATTGGGCAATAGAATATGGTTACACTAAAGATGAAGGTTCTTTGAAAAAGATAGCTTCTAAAGTATCTCTTTACTATGGACCAGATGAGGATATATTTGTTTTAGATCCAAATATTAGAAGGTTTGACTTATCAAGTGATCCTTATAAATGGTATGAAAATTTGTCTAATGTTAACAGATATGTGATAAACAATGCTAATTATAGGCTTTATAAAAATGGAGCTAATCCGGAATTGGTATATCTTGCTCTAAATTCTTCACTAAACTCATATATTGATATTAAATTACAAAATTTGGTTTACTATCTTTTAGGTAAACATTATAATAGAATATTTTTTGGAGATTACAATAAAACAAGTGTGGAAATGATAGATAGCAAATTAAGGGATTTTGTAACTAATTCAATAATAAAAGATTTATCTATGGATCAACCTTTGATTTCTTCAAATTCTCTTTCTAATGCTGTTATATTTGGTAGTTTTGAATGGGGTAGTAGAAGTAAAACATCAAAGACTCTTATAGATAGGGCTTATCTCTTAGAAAGAGCTTATAGATTAGCATCCATAGTTTCTCTCGTTTTCCCCCTATCTTCTAATTATGAATATTACTACAATCAAGAAATAGTTCCAAAAAATATGAGGAAACTTTACTTTTCATTGATTGGTAATATCAAAGATAATCAAGATATATCACAAATAAGACAACAAAACATAGAAGATTTTGTATTATTACTTCTTTATATTCAAGGGTATACCAAAATGAATTCTCCCGAAGATCCATTAATACTTAGTATTATCTATCTACCAAACGCTAGAAATGAAGCTTTTGAGATTCTTCAAAAAATAGAACAAAAAATGAAAAACATTCAAAATAACCCTATTTCAACTAAGAAAAATAAAATTTTTGCCCAAAGAATACTTAGTCTAATAGAGGGGATTCAGGATTAATTGACAGTGATTTATATCTAATTTGGCTAAAAATTTTGAAAGGAGGAAAAATTATGCCTGAAATAAGAATAGATGAACTATCCGAAATAATAAAAAAGCAAATAGAATCATTTGAAGGTATAGGTGTTGAAAAACAAGATATTGGTACGGTTTTACAAGTGGGAGATAATGTAATATTAGCTTATGGATTAAGAGGAGTTAAATACGGTGAAATAATTGATCTTGGTAATGATAGATATGGTTTAGCTTTTGACTTGCAGGAAGAAAGCGTTGGAATCCTATTGCTCGGTAATTA
>JBKBIY010000012.1:4082-16493 GCA_046294045.1 bacterium
TGACATATACGAAGGAGATATAGTAAAGAAAACCGGAAGAGTCCTGGAAATTCCAGTAGGTGAATCTCTCGTAGGAAGAGTAGTTAATCCTTTGGCTCTTCCTCTTGATGGTAAAGGAGAAATAATACCTAGCGGTTATAGACCTCTTGAAGCACTTGCCCCAGGGGTAGTTGACAGAAAACCAGTAGAAGAACCCCTTTATACCGGAATAAAAGCTATAGATATGCTAATTCCTATAGGAAAAGGGCAAAGAGAGTTAATTATAGGTGATAGACAAACAGGAAAATCCTCCATTTTAATAGATACGATTATAAATCAAAAAGGTAAGGATGTTATATGTATTTATGTTTCTATAGGTCAAAAAGCTTCTTATGTTTCTAGTGTTATATATACTTTAGAAAAATTTGGTGCAATGGATTATACAATAGTTGTATCAACTGTGTCTACTGATGTACCAAGTTTACTTTACTTAGCTCCATATGCAGGATGTGCTATTGGTGAATATTTCATGTATAAAGGTAAACATGTTTTGGTGGTTTATGACGATTTAACTAAGCATGCTCAGGCTTATAGGGAAATATCTTTGCTTTTAAGAAGACCACCAGGTAGAGAGGCTTACCCAGGGGATGTTTTCTATTTGCATTCAAGATTATTGGAAAGAGCGGCAAAGTTAAATGATGAATTAGGTGGTGGAAGCTTGACAGCTTTACCTGTAATAGAAACCCAGTTAGGAGATGTGTCTGCTTATATTCCTACTAATGTTATTTCGATAACCGATGGACAGATTTATCTTGACAGTAATCTGTTTAATAAAGGCTTTAGACCTGCGATAGATGTGGGTTTGTCTGTTTCACGTGTAGGTGGAGCTGCTCAAATAAAAGCTACAAAACAAGTTGCAGGACAATTAAAACTTGATTTAGCAATGTTTAGAGAACTAGAGTCATTTACCAAATTTGCTTCTGAATTAGATGAAGCCACTCAAAAACAAATAATCAGAGGACAAGTGCTAATGGAACTACTTAAACAAGATCTACATAAAGTTATGCCTATAGAAGAACAGATTATATCAATATTTGTTGGAACAAAGGGAATATTAGATGATATACCTCTTGAAAAAATAAAGGATTTTGAAAGTAAATGGATTGAATATTGTAAAGCAAATAAAAAATATATTTTAGAAGAGATTCGGCAAAAACAAAAGTTATCCGATGAAAGCTTGAAAGATCTTGAAGAAACTGCCGTAAAATTTAAACAAAATTTTCTTATGGAAATGAAAATGGATAAAAAAAATGATTAAAATTGAGTTAGATAAATAATGAAATGAGATTAATAATATTTATACTTTTGATTCTTTCCTTTAGTGTAGCTTTTAATATTTATAAAATTCCATCTGATGAAGATATTGATTCTTATTTTTTAGATAACGGTTCTGAATACACTGGTCTAATAATTTGTTCTATTCATGGTAATGAACCTTTAGCTTACAATTTTATGAAAAAGATAATATACAATCCTGAATATTTTTCTAAAAATTTTTTACCAAAAAATTTTAATTACTTAATAATTCTACAACCAAGTAAGTATAGGATAAATAAAAATAGGAGGAATACTTTTGAAGGTTTTGATCCGAATAGAACTTTTTTAAATCTCTTTTCAAAAAGCTCAAAATTTATCGTTGGTTTAGTTTATAAATATAATCCAATTTTTGTTATAGATATTCATCAAACAAAAAATAATGATTATGAATTCATGTATGGTTTTGGTAGTTTCTGTAAGATAATTAATAATATTTATCAAGTTGATAATCGATATAAAATAGCTACAAAAAGTATTTATACTGCAGATTACTATGAATTACGTAATTTAGAAGAAGATTTAGTTAAAGATAGTGAAAAATTGTTTTATTCGATAAATCAAAGGATAAATAAATATAAAGCTCCGGGTAGGGATCATGCTTATAACAGAATATCTATTTTAAGAAATTTTTCAGCTTCAAAAGGTACATTTTCTGTACTTTTTGAATTTCCATACGACCAAAGTAATGAAAAAAATCTTGAAGTTATTTTGAAAAGGTATCTTTCTTTTTTGGATGAAAACAAGGAAAAGTTAGCTAAATACAAATTTTTAGCTAAAAAATTAGAAAAAGAGTATTTTGAGTCAAGGTACTTTATTATTCCTAAAAGTTATGATAATGTAGAAGATTTGCTTAGTTTATTAGAAAAATTTGGGTATAGTTATTATATTAACTTAGTGGATTTGAAAGATATTTATGGTTTAGTTATAGAGGATTTAAAATTATCTAAAATTCCAGAATTTGCAGGATTTATATATTTTGATATAAAAATTAAAATAGATAGGGAGGTGGAAAAAAAGGAAGAGTTCTTCATTATAAAACAAGACGCTCTTCTTAATTTTCTTTTGAATCCCATTTACGGGGAAAGTGTATGGAATTTTTTAGCCGTACCTTTCGGCATAAAATATATTCCTCTTTACATTTATGTCAAATTTGGAGAATAAGGTAAAACAGATAAAAAGTAACATAAAAATAAGCATAGGGTATAGGATATGGTATTATTTGGAATATTTAGTTAGGGTTATTTATTATGGAACGAGGGTTGTTTTTAAAACCGTTTTTTTGAAGGTGTTAAAAAAAATATAGTACCGCTTTTAGCCAAGTAGCGGAATACAAATACTTGGCTTTAAAAATATAAAAAAACTATGAAGCAGATGGATAAAAATAAAAAAGGAGCAATACTATTTATATTACATTCTCATTTACCTTTATTGTATTATCCTGAGTATAATGAATCTTTAGAGGAAAGATGGCTATTCGAAGCTGTTAGAGAATCTTATATCCCTTTACTTATCAATCTTATGGAGTTAGAACAAAAATATGGATACTTAGGTATAACTATCTCATTTAGTGGTTCATTATTAAAAATGCTTACTAATCAATTTTTTAAAGAAAGAGTACATAGGCATTTAAAGAAAACAAAAGAATTAGGAGAAAAGGAAATAGAAAGGAATAAAAATTCTATTTTTTACAAACCAGCAGAATTTCTGTATAACAAATTTAGTAAAGTACTTGAAGTATTTGAAAAATTTGATGGTGATATACTAAAGGGTTATAAAGAGTTAGCAAATAAAGGAGCTATACAAATTATAACCAGTAACCTTACTCATTGTATTTCTCCTTTTTATTTTGTAGATAAAGCTAGTTTAAAGATGTTAGAAATACAATTTTATAAAGCTGTTGTTAATTTTATTGAATATTTTGGTTTTCATCCTGAAGGTGTATGGCTACCAGAATGTGCTTATACTCCCCAATTAGATAAGATATTAAAAAAATATGGTATAAAGTACACTTTTTTAGAAAGTCATGGAATAGTATTTAGTAGAGATCATTGTAAATATGGTACTTTTCTTCCTTACAAAACTCATGAAGGAATAGTAGTTTTTGGAAGAGATGTAGAATCTTCTAAGCAGGTTTGGTCTGCAAAAGAGGGGTACCCCGGAGATTTTTGGTATCGAGAATTTTATAGGGATATAGGTTATGATTTGGATTATGAATACATAAAAGAATATATACATGAAAGTGGAGTTAGAACTGATACAGGTTATAAGTATTACAGAATAACGGGGGTAGATGTGCCTTTATCTTCTAAGCAGGTATATGATCCTGATTTAGCTTTGAAAAAAGCTTTTGAACATGCAGCAAATTTTATATTTAACAGAGAAAGGCAAGTGGAATATATGCAGGATTATCTTAATGTTGACATACCTCTATCCATTGCTGCAATGTACGATACGGAATTATTTGGGCACTGGTGGTTTGAAGGTACATATTTTATAAAAAATGTAATACAGATCTTGAAAGAAGATCCTAGATATTTAGTAGATACTTTGACAGTAAAAGATTATTTGCAAGAAATCGAAAATCGTAACTTTACTCTTGATTCAATTGAACCTAACTCTAGTACCTGGGGATGGAAAGGGTATTTTGAGTACTGGCTAAACGGTTCAGTAGATTATATGTACAGACATTTACATGTTAATACTAAAACATTTTTTGATTTACTAAAGTCAAAAAGGGAGGAAATAGAAAATAATGAGCTTTCTAAAATGTTAGTGGAAACGGGTATAAGTGAATTATTACAAGCACAATGTAGTGATTGGCCTTTTATTGTATTTACTGGACAGGTATCACAGTACGGACATCAAAGGTTTAAGGAGCATATCCTTAACATTTTAAAAATTAGTGAGAATTTAGGAAAAAATGATTACGATATAATTGAAAAACCTGAGTTTATAAAAGCTAAAGAAATAAGTAAAATATATAATATTGATTTTGCCCAAATTAGATCTATAATATATGAAAAAGGATAATGTAAAAGATCTTGTTAACTCTATAATCTTTGGATTAGAGAAAATATTTATTCTTAATCAATCCTCTTCAAATTTAATAGAAGCTTACCTTAATTTACTACTTTTTCTTATAAGAAAATATGGGTTATACGAAAAAATAGATTTATTTCTTAGTTTTGTTTTACAATATAATAAATATCCCAAATCTAGGCTTAAGGCTATTGTAAAATGGATTTTATTTAAGGTTATGGTTGAAATTGATGATATTTTTTTAAGATCGAGGATTTATTACGTAATAGCTAGAATTTTTTTCAGCTTTGGAGATTATAATAAAGCTCAAAATTTTGCCATAAAATCTTTAAAAATATTTTACAGTATTTTTGACGAGAAAAATAATTATCATTTTTTGCATTATTTTAGTTTAATTCTTTTAATTTCCAAATTAGCTTTTTATAGAGGTAAGTATTATGTTAGTTATAATTTGCTTCAACATCTATTTTCTAAATTACTTAGTTACAATTTGGAAGATGTTTTTGAAAGCAACTTTATTTACTCTCTCTTGGAATCTTCTCTTTGGTTAGTTATTTCATATTTGTATGTTAATAAGAACAATTTAAGCTATGAAAACGTAGAAGAAGTTATTAATTACTTTTTAGATATTGTTAATACTTTTAGTTATATAGATACAGAAAGGGTTAAAGAAATGATTTCAAATGTTTTACTAAAAAATTTGAAAAAAATGGTTTTTTTATTAAAAAGTGGTAAGAAAATCAAAAAATTTTATGAAAAATTGATAAATTTAGCAAATTACCTATATGAAAGTGTTCAAAGTATTCCTAATTTTGGGAAAATTTTTATTTCTCTTTATAAGGAGTACATCATTAACTTTATGATCTTGTATCCCGATAACTATAAACTTGCTAACAAATTTGTTTTGAAATCAATTTATCTCAATTATTATTATATTCGTTCAAGTAATTTAGTAGCTCTTTCCAAGTTTCTACTTTTTAAAATAATGAAGTTGCAAAATATATATACAAATTTAGATGAGTATATGAAAATGGTTGATATTTATGAATATATTTTAAATAATTCTCAGATTTCTGAAGAAGTTGAAAAAGATATAGTAAAAAAGAGGATGGTGTATATTGAATGAGGATTTTCCCGTTTGTTAGGAATTTTTATTCCATAGACGAAGCTAACTATGTTATAATTTCTATTCCTTACGAGGGTTATGCAAATAGTAGGCTAGGTACCTTTTGGGCCCCACAAAAAATAAGGCAATACTCTGAAGTCATAGAAGCTTACAGTAATTATTTTAACAAATCCTTAGAAAATGTTAAATTTTTTGATGTTGGAAATATAAAAATTGATTTTAGTTACGATAATGATAATACTATAATTGAGATATACAATTCTTTAAAGAGGGTTGTTATTGACAAAAATAAAAAATACATTTTTATAGGTGGGGATCATAGTGTTACAATTGCTAGTTTTTGGGCCGTAAGAGATTTATTTAAAAATGTAAGTTATATACATTTGGATGCTCATGCTGATTGTCATAATCTTTATCATAATCAGAAATATTCTCATGCTAATGTTTTAAGGAGAATATCTGAAGTTAGTAACAGTATAGCTGTTGGAGTGAGGACTTTTGATGAATCTGAAAGGGCTTACTTTTTTTCAAATACCATTAGTCTGGATTTAGATAAAATTGATTTTATTAAGGATTATGTTAGGGGGTATGTGTATTTATCGGTGGATGTGGACTTTTTTGATCCTTGTTTTTGTGGAGCTGTTTCTAATCCTGTTTCTAATGGAGCTTCTTTTCAAGATTTTATTAAAATTCTTCAAGTGTTACCTGTTGAAAATATTGTCGGATTTGACGTGGTTGAAGTTAATCCTATTTTGGATTTTCCATCCTATAAAACATCAATATTTGCCTCTGAAATTATTAGAGAGTTCATTTTAGCAGGTAAATGAGAGATGAATTAATAGAAAGAAAAATAGAATTATTAGAAAAAAATCTTACTTATAAAAAAGATCCTTTTATGCTTTTAGAATTATGCTTGCTTTATGATAAAGTAGAAAATTTCGTGGAAGCCCATAAAAGATTCGATGAATTAATATCAAATTATTCGACATTTTTAAAAGGATGGTTTTTTAGGTTATTTTTTTTAGCTAAATGGGGTAGAAAAGAGAATTTTTTTGATATGATTCACCGATATTTTCTTAGTAAATTTTTAGAAGAATTACCTTCCTCTTATCTTGTAAGTTTTAGCGATATACAAAAAAATAAGAAACTTTTTCAAGATGTTATTGATAATGTTGATAAAGCCTTGAATTTTAATCCTAATTCTATTAATGATTTGCTTATTAAAGCGGCTAGTTTATATTTTTTAGGCAATGAGGAATATGAAGAAATATTTGATAGACTAATTTCTAGTTTATCTGATAATTTTAAAATTTTGTATTTATATATTTTAATAAACATTGATAAAAGTGACTATAGCAAAGCTATAATATATCTTAGAAAATTAATGGAAAAGAATCCTACTTTTGATGAAGGTTATTTGTTGTTAGGTTATGTGTATCTAAAGCAGAATATTTTTAATCAAGCTATTAATTATTTAAAAAAGTCTTCGGAATTAAATGAAAAAAATCCTACTCCTAGTATTTTACTAGCTAAACATTTAATAATGTTAGAAAGATATGATGAAGCTATAGAAATACTATATAACAGAGCTAAAATAGCTAATCCCAATAATCCAAAAGTATATTACTATTTAGCAAGAGCTTACAAAGGAAAAAATGAATATGAAAAAGCATTGAAATTATACGAAAATTTGCAAATTTTTAATTATCAAACACCCGAAATAAAAAAAGAAATAGCTGATATCTATATGATAATGGGAGATTATAGAAAAGCCCATAATATACTAATGGACCTAAAAGAGAATTCTATCCTGTTTGATGAGGAGTTATATGAAAAATTAATAATAGTTAACGAAAGGTTAGGAAATTTGGAACAAGCTTTATTTCTTGTTAATGAAGCCTTAGCTTACGAAGAAAAGATGAATTTTATTCATTTAGGAGCTAAGATAGCTTTTAAAAAAGGTGATTTTGATACCGCTTATAAATTATATAAAAAGTTACAACAGTATTCTCCTAGAAATTTTGAAGCTTTGTATTCCCTCGGTATAATAGAGTTAAGCAAAATGAAGTTGGGTATTTCCGAGAAATATTTAGAAGAAGCTTCTAATATTGATCCTACTAAAAATGAAGTAAAGTATTTTCTTGCTTTAAACTATGCTTTCCAAGATAAAATAGATAAATCAATAGAGATATTAAATAAAGTTAGGGATTCTATAAAAGATCCATTAAAAGCTAAGTTAATTTCTTTTAATCTAGCTTCCGCATATTCTTTCCTTGGGGATGTTAAAA
This sequence comes from bacterium, assembly GCA_046294045.1. Classification (GTDB taxonomy): domain Bacteria; phylum DRYD01; class DRYD01; order DRYD01; family DRYD01; genus DRYD01. The sequence goes on from JBKBIY010000012.1 coordinate 11,892, forward strand.
AAACAGAAGAGTTTCTATATGAAGCTATTGTCGATTTTATTACCCACTTGAAAAACATTTCTGAACAGGATATATTATTTTATACTACTTTGTTATTTCAAACAAAGGTGGTATATGAGGCTTCTAAAAACAACAAAGATTTAGAGGAGTCTCAAGCGCAAGCTATTCAAGCAATGCTAGATGCCATCCAAGCTAAAGATAACTACACCAAAGACCATACCCAACGAGTTACCATAGTTGCAGCTGAAATAGCCAAAAAAATGGGCTTAGAAGAAGAAATAATTCAAACCCTACTTGTTGGTACCCTAGTACACGATATAGGTAAAATTGGTATACCCGATAGCATACTTAATAAACCTGGTAGATTAACTGATGAAGAATTCAAAATAATGCAACAGCATACTGTCATAGGTTATGAAATTATAAAAAAAATGAAATTCCCCAAAATAAAGATAATAACCTCAAATGATAGGTTTAACAATATAGGTACCATAGCAGATTGTGTAAGGTATCATCATGAAAAATGGGATGGTACAGGATATCCTGATAAATTAAAAGGGGAACAAATTCCTTTATTAGCTCGTATAATAGCTGTTGCAGATGTTTTTGATGCTTTGATGAGTGAAAGACAGTATAAAAAAGGAGTACCAGCTTTTAAAACTATTGAGATTATAGAACAATCCAAAGGTACTCATTTTGATCCTTTTATTGTTAAGCATTTCCTTGAAATAGTTGATGATATGGTTTTATTATTGTATGCAGGAGGTAAAGGAACTAGAGAATATTTCGATAAAAGTGTAGAAGAAATATTAAGAATGTCAAAGGAAGATATATTAGGAGATATAGGAAGATTTTAATAATGAAAAAGTTACAGATAATTCGCTTTTTTGTTTTGGTTCTATTTTTATTTGTTTTTATTTTGTTTTCAGCTTGTGAAAATAAAAATAATCAAAAATTTTTAACCGTTTTTATGATGGATAAAAATTTCTTAATACCTATTTCGGTTAGTTCTTCTGGTGATCCTAAAATTGATGCCGAGGTAATAGTTAATAATGTTGCAAAGATTGAAGTTGATAAAATAGAAATTACATCAAATTCTTTTAATATTTTTCTGCGTAGTCTACCAAATGTTAATTTTGAATTTGATTCTTATGTTCTTTACAGTTGCCTTTTTTTATCTTTTTTTAACACTTTTGATATTGAAAAAGTTAACTTTATATACAATGGTAAGTTATTAGTGCTAGGAGGAATAGAGTACTCAATGTATTATCAGGATTATTATAAGTACCCTATAAATGATGTTTTCAATGTGGGCGATGCTAGAAAAGGAAAGTATTACCTATATAGTTATTTATCTTCGGATGCTAAAGATTACCTTATACCTATATTGCTACCTAGTGACTATGATATAAGTTTGTATTTTAATAAAAGCATAAATAAGATAAAAGAAATTTTACCTGATGTAAGTTTATGGACATTTGATAAATTTTTCGAAAAAAAGTTTAAGTTTTATTTGTCAAAATATGACAATGATACATTATCGTTTAGAACAAATGATTTTAGAAGTTTTTTAAATATTGTGTTTTATGATAAAAAAAAGTTGTATTTTGTTTTTTATAATTCTGGAATTGAAAACATCCATTTTTTGTATAGATTTCTTTTTTTTGATTTAAATGTAAGGTTAAGTAAACCTAAGAAAATACACTTAAATACCACTCCTATTAATCTATAGCTTATATGATAAACTTGGAAAATTTAATTTTTTTTGTAATTGGTTTTGTAATGAATTACGTAGTAAGAAATTTTCAGCCTTATTCTATTTCTGTTTATAATAAAAAGGTTTATAAAGAGGATTATGTTTTTATACCAACGGATTTGATATTTTTCTTTATTGTTTTTCTATTTTATCAAGATTTGTCAAAAATTTTGTTTATATATTTAGGATTTTTGTTCAATTCTTTTTTTAGGAAATTTTTTTTAGGAAGAAAGGAAATTAATATTGTAAGAAACTTATTTTCTACTTTTAGTTTCTTTTTTCCCCTTTTTATTTTGAATTTGGTTTTGAAATTATTTGTTTCATCTTATTATCAATTTCATTTTTATTTAATTGGTTTTGTTTCATACTTGTTTTTGAATAAATTTTTGACCATGTGGGTTTTGGAGTTGCTAAGTGTGGTTAGGTATGGTGGGGTTTTGGGGATTTTGGGTGTAACGTTTAGGGTTGGTTTATCGGAAGGATTTTTATTTTCTCAGTTTATTTTTACATATATTTCTTTTATTTTGTTTGTAAATGGTAGTTTTTTAAGTTTCTTTTTTTTAATGGTTTTGCAGTTATTATTTTTAAGGTTTCTATATTCTGCTAATAATTTGCTGAGTTCTTATGAAAATTTAGTAGATTTTTTGTTAAGGTTGTTACAGGAGTATGATTGTGATATTTATGAGCATTCGGAAAGGGTTGCGGAGGTTGCTAAGATTTTGGCTCAAAGTATAGGATTATCAAAAAATGAAGTAGATTCTATTTATCTAGCTTCTAAGCTTCATGACATTGGTAAAATTGATATACCATCTTTTATTTTGAATAAAGAGGGTAGTTTAAGTAAAGCTGAGTTTAAAATAATTACTCTTCACCCTCTAGTAGCTTATAGCATAGTGCAAGATATAGTTTCTGAAAAGGAATCTCAATTTATAAAGTATCATCATTTTTATCCAACGGTTTTTGATAAGCCCGTTACTTACAAGGATTTACCCGTAGGGGCTAGAATTATAATGTTGGCCGATGTTTATGATGCTTTGCGATCTAAAAGAAAATACAAACCCCCCCTTTCTCACGAACAAGCCGTAAATGAAATTTCTAGCATGATCCAAAAAAAATTAATAGATCCCCAAATATTCTCTGTTTTACTTTCAAATTACGACAAAATTAAGAATATTTATGAAAATTAGCCTGAATTCTCCTTCAAAAGAGTTATTGAAAATTGAACCTATTGACAGTGGAATAGAATACATTAATAAGCTTTTTTACTATGTTGATTTTGAAGAAAGTGAGAATGCAAAACTAAAATTTTTAGGTGGTTATCCTCGTGGAGCTGTAATTAACATTATAGGAGAAGCTGATACAGGCAAATCTCTTCTTTGTCAAACTGCGATTGTGGCTAACTCTGTTAAAGGAATGAAAAGTGTATACGTTTCAGTAGAAAATCCTTCTTCTTATGTTTCAATGGCACTTAGAAGAATCGCTTTTGCTAAAAAAATTAATTATCAAAACATTTTAAACAATGTCAAAATTTTAGATATTTCAGGTAATTATGGTTTAGCAAATAATATAGATAACTTTTTTAAAGAGTTTTACCAAGTTGCCAAAGGATTTGATATTTGTGTTTTTGATTCTGTTAGTGGTCTATATGAAAATAGGGAAGTTATGGCAAGGTATATAGTAAGAAGAATTTTTCAAATTTCTAAAAATTTGAAGCTAACATGTTTTTTGATTTCTCAAAAGAGAGAGGAAAGCCCTTTTAGTTCTCGTTCTGCAGGAGGTTTAGCTATATCCCATATAGCAGATTGTAATATCATACTATCAAAGATTATCATATCTTCTCCTATTGAAAGAAAGATTTATAACTCCGAAATTGGGGATGTAGTAAGAATTTTTAGAATAGATGGCTGTAGACTATGTGGGCATAGCTCAAAAAATCATTTCTTCAAAATAAATGAATTCGGATTAATTGTATTTTCACCTAAAAAAAATAATAGTAAAGATGAATAAAAAATCTATAGCTTTTCTAGTTGTTTTTATTTTTTACATATTCTTACTTAAGGGATATTTTAATCTTTTATTTGCTACAATAATTTTTTCCTATTTTACCGAAGTTCTTATTGAAGTTTTTACTAAACTAAAAGAAAAAATTGTCAAAAATATTGAAGACAATTTAACTAAGAAAAATTTATTAATTTCATTTCTTAAGGAAATGAAGATAGGAATCCTTTTTGTATATGTTTTCTATTTTTTGTTTTTTTTGATTTTTATCTTTGGAGTTTTTATACCTGTGATGAATCAGGTTTTGATTGTAATTAAAGAAGGCATTGCCAAAGTACCCGAAGTTATTAAGAATTTAAAATTTTGGATTGAAAATTTATCGGGAAAAACTAATTTACCTCTTGAACAAAACGTTTATGAAATTATAGGAAATCTTAGTAAATGGCTTGATATTATTTTGAGTACCGTTATCAAACTCTTAGGAAATGTTTTGTATAACCTTGGAGATTGGTTTTTTTTAATTTTGGTACCTATATTAGGAATTTATCTTATAGAAGCTAAAAAAGAATTTTTTAACTGGTTAAATGATAATGTAAATGGAATTATTTACAATTTTTTTCAAACTTTTGATAATTACCAAAAAATTTATATAAAAGCTATTCTGGTGAATATATTTAGTATAACTTTATTGTCTTCTTTACTTTTCAGTTTATTTTTAGGTTTAGAAGGGGTTTTATATGGGATTGTTTATGGGATATTTTCGTTTGTACCTTTAATTGGTCCTTTAATTGGTAGTTTATCAGTTATTATAGTAGGATTTGGTAAGTCACTTTATCTTGGAATAGTTT
>JBKBIY010000130.1:0-3262 GCA_046294045.1 bacterium
TAGTTCTATTAATTTTTGGTCAATAAGTGATTGTAAAACTTCCATACCATATTGGGCATTAAGTTCTTTATTTAATTCTTCTTGAGTTATTTTTTGACCTTCTACCTCGGCAACAATTTTATTTTCATTTTTACAACCCCAAAAATTAAAAACCAATAACAAGAAAAAAACAATTCCTATAATATAAATAAAAACCTTTCCTTTGTTTGACATTAATTTTTCCTCCTAACTTTGTTAATCAACTTCGTTAATTTACTTTCGTTAATTAACTTCCGTTAATTTAGGATAATTATTCTTCGGGTCTTAAATAAAAGAGTTTATTTCTTCTAGGTTTTTTAAGAGGTTTTTTAACGAATTCCACTTTTTCTACGTTTGGGCTATTTAACCTAAAAGTTTTTTCTACACCTACTCCTTGAACTTCTTTTCTAACGGTAAAAAATATATTTTCCTTTGGTCCGTGAATTTCTATAACTATTCCTTCAAAGACTTGTGTTCTGCTTTTGTCTCCTTCGATTATTTTTTGGTATACCTTTACGGTGTCGCCTACTTTAAAATTTACTTCTTTCTTGGAAGGTAAGTATTTTTCATGTATTTCTCTTAGAATTTTATCGTTTGATTTTACGGCTTTTAGTATCTTTGTCCGTGTCCACATATTTATCACCACCTTAATTTTATAAAAATAAAATTCTAGATTAGTTTTCCAAAATCCTTTTAGAAAAAAATTATATATTGTTCAATGTGCGAAAAGAAAATAAGAAAGAATGAAATTAAGGATAAATACTGCTATAATAGATTTCATAACTGCACTAGTTACAGCTATACCTACCCCTGCGCTATTACGGGGACATTCTAAAGCCTCTACCACCGAAATAACCACTATTACAAAAGCAAAAACTACACTTTTTATTAAACCACCAATTATATCTCCAGTGCTTAAAAACCTACCTATGGAATCAAAATAAAGTTTATAGCTTATATTAGCGTATATTTTTGCCATAAAGGCTCCGCCAACTGTCCCCGAAATCATCGAAAAAAGAGTTATTAAAGGTTGAGTTAAAACCATTGCAATTAACCTTGGAGATACAAGATAATCGTACACACTTATTCCCATACTTCTTAAAGCATCTATCTGATCGGTTATCTTCATTGTAGCTATTTGAGCAGCTATTGAAGATCCCGATCTACCAATAAGTACTATTGCTGTTAACATAGGACCAAACTCTCTAGCCATAGCTATTGCTACCCCTCCACCTACCATATCCGCTACACCATACCTTACAGCTTCCTTCGATAACTCCAAAGAAATTACCATCCCCGTAAAAGTTATAGTTAAAACCACTATAAATATAGCATTATAGCCCAAATGAACAATATGATAAGGCAAATCTTGCCAGTAAACCCTTAGTCTTAAAAAAGAATAAAAAGAATAAAATAATACAATCCCTACTAATCCAAAATAGTGAAAAATGTTAAGCATTTATAATTATTATTCAACAAAAGAAAGCAATTTCTTTTTAGTTAAAAATTATCAAATTGATAAAAAATTATCCACTTTACTTTTATTAACTTTCCTTAATAGCAATTCCTTAATAGCGATAAGATATTGATCATATGGAATTATTCCTCAAAACAAGAACGCTATTTTTTATTTTTGTTAACTTTCAGAATTTTGTTAGCTACTTTGGATTGATTATCCAACATAATATTTCTTTATATTTCTTTTTAGTTTTTGTTAACTTTGGTTTTGCTAACTACTCTAAGTTAATTATCTACTTTATAATTGTAATTATTCTTCAAAGTAAGATCCTTGTAGTTGCTGCAGTATTTGTTCGGAAAGTACAGGATTATTTTGTGCCCATTGTTGGGATAATGATTGAGCAAGTAGATCGTACATCATTTCTTTTTGAGTTTTGTTAACTCCTCCAGATTGGTCGTCCAAAACAAAGGGCGTTTTATTAGCGCTTTTTAGCATTTCTTTAAGCATCATGTTTATGAATACTGCTTCGAATTCCTGAGCTCCTTTTTTAGCTTGAAGATACCTATTATATTCCTCGGGACTCTTTACTTTACTTAAATCTAAACTACCAAATATTTCCATACTTACCACCTACTATTGTTTTTTCAATTGATTTGCCATTCTGGACATTTGATCAGCGGATTCCACAGATTTTGAAACAAGCTCGTAATTCCTTTGTGAAGCTACTATATCCATCATTTGAGTAATAACATTAACATTACTTTTTTCTATGAATCCTGCTGCGAGTTTAGGATTTTCTCCTTTTGCAGGCTCTAATTCTATTGGATTACCTGCTTCATTTGTCCATTCAAAAGCATTTTTTCCCGTACCTTTTAAAGCATTAGGATTAACAAAATCATATATCTTTATTTGGGCTATTTCTACTTTATCTTTTCCTTTGAATCCTACAACCTTACCATCTTCTTCAATTGTTACTCCTGTTATATCAGCGGGTATTTTTATACCGGTTTTACCAATATCTTTTATTACCAATTCGCCATTTTCTATAGCGAATCTACCATCTCGGGTGTAAACTATTTTACCTTCAGGAGTTTGAACTTTAAAAAATCCTCTTCCTTGAATAGCTACATCTAATGGGCTATTTGTTCTTTCCATTGCTCCGGTTTTAAATACTCTTTCCACATTTCCTATTTTTACACCAGTACCTACATTCATTTGTTCCACTTTTTGATATAATAATTCTTGAAAGTCTATTCTTTGTTGTTTATAGGAGATTGTATTAGCGTTTGCTAAGTTTTGAGAAAGTATTTCTACTTTTTTCAATTGAGCTTCCATTCCACTTGCAGCTGTATAAAAAGAGCTAAACATAACCTTTCCCTCCTTTACTATTATCTTACAAGTTGGGTAGCATTTTTGACCATATCATTAAGAGCTCTAAAAGAGGACATGGTTGCGTTATATTGCATTTGTGCAAGCATTGCTTGTTGCACCTGAGTAGGTATATCTATATTTGACATTTCTAAATGTTGAGCTTTGATGTTACCCATAGCTCCTGTACCTGCTTCACCTATTATAGGCTTTGTTTTTTCATCTGCTGCAAAAACAGTATCTGATTTTCTAATTAAAGTACTTGGATCTGAAAAATTAGCCAAAGCTATTTTATAAATAGGTTCTTTTTTGGTAATAACTTGCCCAGAAATAGGATCTGTATACCTACTTATTCCACTAATAACTCCATTATCATCAATAACATAATCATTGTATTTACCTAAAATAAGGCCATTT
>JBKBIY010000131.1:0-3138 GCA_046294045.1 bacterium
GCGGGATATGCGGCAAAATATTGGGGTATTCATTTGGGGTTTTTGATTAACGCCTTTTCGTATATTCCCTTGATTATTTATCTTCTCTTTTTTAGTAAATTATCACCTGATGATAATAGCAGGGATAATTTTGTTAGAAAAGAAAGTGTTCTTCAAGAGATTAAAGACACTTTTTTCTACATTTTGAAAAATTCGAAATTATTAAAATGTTTTTATAACATATTTACCATAAATTTTCTGGGGGTTTCTTTATTTTCTTTTCTTCAGATATTTGTAAAAGAGGTATTAAATGGGAATATTGCTTATTTTTCTTATTTAGTTTCTATTTTAGGAGCGGGTGCCGTTATAGGTGCTTTACTTGTTGCTTCTTTAAATTATCAAACCATCTTATATTTCCCTCAGGAGATTTTTCTTTTACTTTTTGGCGTTGCTATTTTGATATTTTCTATTTTACCTAAATATTCTTTTTTACTTATGTTTTTTATTGGTATTTTTCAAGCTTTAACTTTTGGATTAACTAATAATAAAGTTCAATTAATTACTGATGAAAAGATTCTTGGTAAAGTTATGGGAATATATTCATTTTTTAATATTTCTATTTCATATTTAGGGGTTTTTGTTATATCAAAAATTGGTTATATCTTAGGAGTTCTTAATTTATTTAAGATTGTTTCATTGATTATTATTTTTTCTGCGATATATATAGGATTGAAAATAAAGGAGGGGTAGATATGAAGGAGAAAAAGTTAGGAATACTTGGTATAAAAATAGGTATGACGGAGGTATATGTTGAAGGTAAGTTAGTGCCAGTTACTGCAATTATGGCCGGTCCTTGTAAAATAGTGGATATAAAAACTAAAGAAAGGGACGGGTATTACGCTCTTAAAGTTGGATTTTTAAAAACAAAAAAATTAAATAAACCACTTTTAGGGGTATTCAAAAAAGTAGGGGAAGGATACAAAATTTTAGCTGAAATAAGAGTTAGTGAAGATGTAGCTTCTAAATACTCTATAGGAGATGTTATAGATGTAACTTTGTTTAACAAAGGAGAAGTGGTTGATGTTACGGGTTATTCTAAGGGTAGGGGATTTACTGGAATGATAAAAAGATGGAATGCTTCCAGAGGTCCCATGTCCCACGGTAGTAAACATCATAGAAAAGCAGGTAGTAACGCTACTTCAAGAATAGGTCCAACAAGACCAGGTAAAAGAAGACCCGGTAGATATGGTAATGAAAAAGTTACCATAAAAAACCTTGAAATAGTTGATGTATTAGCTGATAAGAATATCATTCTTGTTAAAGGTGGAATACCTGGATCTAAAAATTCGCTAGTAAAAATAGTAAAAAATTAATTAGTGAGGTGAATATAGATGATAAAAGAGTTGTCTGTATTTCAAGTAAAAGAAAGTTTAGTTCCTGTTGATAAGGTTACATTGGAATTTAAGAGGGAGCCTTCTTTAGGTCATTTGCATTTACATTTGGTTAGACAATGGAGTAATAGAAGATTAGGTACTGTTTCAACAAAAAGAAGAGGAGAGGTTAAGGGTGGTGGAAGAAAACCTTGGCCTCAAAAACATACTGGTAGAGCAAGGCATGGTAGTATAAGATCTCCTATTTGGAGAAAGGGTGGTGTAGTTTTTGGACCTAAGCCTCATAACTGGTCAATAAAAATGAATAAAAAAGAAAGAAAATTAGCTTTGTATTCACTTATATATACCAAGGTTGAAGATTTCGTAATTCTTGAAAAATTTAATTTTGAAAATCCGAAAACAAAAGAAGTTGAATTATTACTAGGAAAGATAGAAGAAAAATTTGGAGAACTAAAAAAAGTTGTATTTCTTTACTCAGAAAAGGATCATGATGTTCTTAAACTTATAAAGAGTGCGAGAAATCATAAGAAGGTAAGAAAAATATTAAAAGCAAATAATATAAATGTAGAGGATTTACTTAGTGCTGATAAAATTATAATGGACAAAAAATCAATAGATACTCTAAAGGAGCTTTTTGTAGATTTTATAAATAAGGGGGTTAAGGAAGATGAAACAGCAAAAGTTAAAGCATAAAAAAGTTAAATTAAGTCCATATGAAATAATTTTAGAACCAATATTAACAGAGAAAAGTATTCGCTTAATTAACAGTTCAAAAAATAAAAAGTATACTTTCAAAGTTTTACCTTCTGCTTCTAAAGTTGATATAAAGGAAGCAGTGGAAACTATATTTGGAGTTAAAGTTCAGAAGGTTAATACTATTAAAATACCTCAAAAAACAAAAATTTACAGATATAGATATAAATTTTCAAGAGATGCTTACAAGAAAGCAGTAGTAACTTTAAAAGAAGGTTATAAAATAGATTCTATAGATTCATCAATTGAAAAAGAAAAATAAAGGAGAGGATAATTATGATAAAAAAGACAAAACCAACTTCACCTGGCAGAAGGTTTACCACTTTTCACGATTTTAAATCCGTCCTAACTACCGATGAACCATATAAACCATTAACTGTAATAAAAAAACCAAAGGCTGGAAGAAATAATCAAGGGAAGGTAACCATAAGATTTAGGTGTGGTGGACATAAAAAAAGAATTAGAATAATAGATTTTAAAAGAAATAAAGATAATATTCCTGCTGTGGTGAAAACTGTTGAATATGATCCAAATAGAACTGCGTGGATATCTCTTGTGGAATATGCAGATGGTGAAAAAAGATATATACTTACCCCTGAGGGGTTAAAAGTTGGAGATACAATAATTTCAGGTGAAAATGTTGAGATAAAAGTTGGTAATTGTCTTCCTCTTAGAAGTATTCCTGTTGGTACTTTTATTCATAACATAGAGCTTTATCCTGGAAAGGGAGCTCAATTGGTAAGATCTGCCGGTAGCGTTGCTCAATTAATAGGCAAAGAAGATGATTACGGTATAGTAAGATTGCCTTCAGGAGAAATAAGAAAGATAAATCTAAAATGTAGGGCTACTGTTGGTAGGGTATCTAATGCTGATCATTCCAATATCGTTATAGGTAAAGCAGGAAGGAATATTTATAAAGGTTGGAGACCTCATGTAAGAGGAAGCTGTATGAATGTTGTTGATCATCCTCATGGTGGTGGGGAGGGTAGAACTCATCCAGGTAGGCCAAGTGTAA
>JBKBIY010000132.1:0-3132 GCA_046294045.1 bacterium
GCAACCTGCCAAAGTTAAATTTAAATCAATAATTTTAGCAGCAGCTATTATCCCCAAAGCAAAAAGTAAAGAATCCCCTGGTAAAAAAAAACCTAAAAATATCCCTGTCTCCACAAAAATAATTAGAAAAATTAATGGTAACCCACCTACCTTGATATATAAATTAACCAACTCTAAAACCGAATTCTCCATACCTATTATAGATTTTCTTTTTCTTAAAAAACTAACCTTCAATTAACTGATTACAATGCTATTCAAAATTATTTTTCGATTTTAGAACTTACAACCAAAGCCATATTTCTTAATTATAGATTCTTCCTATAGCACTAAATCCTGTAGATGAAGCCAAAAAAAGGAGAACTATCTCTTTAAAGTATATAATAAAATTATGAAAAAACTAATTAGCCAAAATTTGTTCCAAAATACTAGTCATTATACTAATCATTATAAACTTAATGATCTTGAGTTCGATAATTACCAATTGGATAAATATCAGCTCAACGAATATCAACTGGAAGCTATAAAAATGTTAAATAAACCTTTACTTGTTCTCGCAGGCCCAGGAACAGGTAAAACTACAACCATAACCTATAAAACACTGTTCCTCCTAAAAACTCAAAACCTAAAACCAGAAGAAATATTACTTCTAACCTTTACAAACAAAGCTGCAGAAGAAATGCAAAAAAGAATAAAAAAAATCCTCAATCAACAACTACCCTACATAGGCACTTTCCACTCCATAATAATAAAACTCCTAAAAGAAATTATACCCATTAAAACTTCCCTATATAAACTTGAAAACAAAATAAATATAATAGATGAAGACGATAAATTAGAAATAATAAAAAATATTCTTAACAAATCAAAAAGTAAAATTTCACCTTACAACCTTTCTAACATTATCTCATCCATCAAAAATAAAAAAAATATTTCCCTAAAAGAAGAAACTTATAATCTTGTAGAAGAATATAATTTTTTTCTAAAAAAAATTAATTGCCTTGACTTTGATGACATCATTCTTTGTATAAATAACATTTTTACAGAAAGAGAAGACATAAGAAAAAAAGTAGCTTCCAAATTTAAATACATCATAGTAGATGAATTTCAGGATATTAACCTTACTCAATTTGAATTTCTTAAAAACCTAACCCAGGAAAATAAAAATATATTCGTTGTCGGAGATGATGATCAAAGTATATACGCTTTTAGGAACGCCTGTGTACAAATAATGCTTGAATTCCCTAAACACTATCCAAATACTCAAATAATTAATCTACAATACAACTACCGCTCCCCAGAAATAATAATAAAAAAATACTCTAAACTTATATCCTTCAACACCCTAAGATATCCCAAAAAAATAGAATCCATCTTTTCAAAACAAGGCAAACCTAAACAAGGAAAATTTGAAATAAAAATCCTAAAAACCGAAGAAGAAGAATATAACTATATTTCATCAATAATAAAAAACTATCAAAACCAAAATAAATCCATCACAATATTAACAAGAACCAATGAAATATGTAAAAGTTTTGAAAAAAATTTGCTCAAAAACGGAATAAATGCTAAATTTATAAGTGGATACGATTTTTTCCAAAGAAAAGAAATAAAAGACATCCTCTCTTTTCTTAAAGTTATTAACAACCCAGCAGACGATATAAGCTTAATAAGAATACTACAAAACATTTTTAAACTAAAAAAATCAGAAATGAAATACTTAATAAATCAATCATCAGAAGAAAATTTAATAAATATCATATCCCGGGAAAAATACGAAATATTTGAAATAATTCAAAATTTTATAACTGAAAACGAAAAAAACTCAAACCCACTGGAAATAATAAAAAAAATATACACGTCTTATATTCCCAAAAACAATACAACAGATATATTTATCAATTTTGCAGAAAATTTTTTTAGAAACAACCCAGAACTAACTTTAGAAAACTTTCTTAATTATATCCTCTTAATAAAATCTAATAACGAAAACAAAATAGATCAAAATCCTCAAAAGGTACTAATTATGACAATGCACTCTTGTAAAGGATTGGAATTTGACATAGTTTTTGTATCCAGAGTTAATCAAGGAATAATTCCTCATTACAAAACTTCAAAAGAAGAAGAGGAAGAAGAAAGAAGATTACTTTATGTAGCTATGTCCAGAGCTAAAGAAGCACTATATATCACCTCAACCATACCACCCTCAAATTTTATCCTACCCCTTATACCTTAAGAAATACCTTAACAAATACCTTAACAAATATCTTAGGAAAAGAAAGGTAACCATACATTACCATAGAATAAAGATATTATGAATTATTTTCTGTTTGGCTTATTTGTTATTTTAACATTCATACTAGCCTCCCTTACAATCAAAGCCCAAAAAGAAAATATACAAATAATCAAAAATTCAAAAAAAATTCTCACCTTTATCTCTTTTTACCTTTTAGTATTCTCAATTATCATCTTTTATTCCATATTTTCTGGTAAAATAAATAAGATGTTAGGAATAGATTTCGTAGGTGGTACACTTACCGAAATAACAATAGACAAAAAAATTACAGATGACCAAATAAAAGAAATTTACAAAAAATATAACGTAGATGTAATTGTTCAAGAAGTTATATTACCTGAGCAAAAGGAAAACCAGAAAACAATAGCTTTAAAAACCAAACCCCTTGAAGAAACACTTAAAAACCAAATAAATAAAGAACTAAAAATTATGGGAGCAGATATTAGAAAATCAGAAAATGTAAGTGCAGCAATAGGGAAAGAAACACTCATAAACGACCTCATAGCCCTTGTAATAGCATTAATAGCACAAATATTATACATAGCCTACAGATTCGGTAACAACATCCTCTACGGAATAATAGCGGACATAGCCCTAATACATGACGTAATTGTAATGCTTGGGGTATATACCATCCTTGCACTTATGGGATTCGCAGGATTCGAAATAAATAGCATATTCCTAGCTGCCGTACTAACAGTAATCGGATACTCCGTAATGGATACCATAATAATCTTCGACAGAATAAGAGAAAACCTCAAAATCGAAATAAAACAAAATAAAAAAGTTTCTTTAGAAACTTTTGACAAAATAATAAATAACTCAATAATACAAACTCT
>JBKBIY010000133.1:0-3119 GCA_046294045.1 bacterium
CCAAAAATATATAGATAACTTTAAAAGTGATTTAGTAAATTATGAAGCTTATTTAAAAGCTTATCTAAAGCAAAACATAATGTTAATACCTGCCTTGGAAAATGAAAAAAATCATGAAAAAATCTGGGAAATATTTGAAGAAATAAAAGAAAAAAAATTTTTTGATAGAAAAGTTTTAGTAAAAGTTTGGGACCTGAAGTCGTCTTACGAAAAAGATGAATTAAACAATTCTAGATACAGGATAAGTTTAGAATTCTTTTTAGAACCTGGTTCATATGCTACTTGCTTAATAAAGCATATAATACCTTATCCACATTTTTCTACTCTAAAATATAAACCTGTACTTATTCATTAAGATTTTTAACAATTTTAAGTTTTGGGTTAGGAGTTTTACCAGGGATTCTTCCTCTTTTCGCTACATTCCTATTTTCAACTTGCTTTAGATCCATTGTGAATTGTATTTTATTATATGAAGCTATAAAGCTTCCTACTCCAAATATATCAGCTCCTGCTTTTTCTAATATGCTTATTCTTTCTGGGTCCAAACCACCTGAAACAACTATTTTTACATTATCAAAACCTTCTTGTTTTAATCTTTCTTTAACTTCACTAACCAATTCAGGGGTAACTCTACCTCTTTCTCTAGGGGTATCTAATCTAACTCCATATAAAATTTTTCCCATTTCTTTAAAAAACTTAGCTATTCTTATACTTTCCTCAGCTTCATCTTTGAAAGTATCTACAAGTATTATACGTGGAATGTTAGTGTCGATGTATTGGTCAAAAATCTTAGCTGCTTCCAGTGTATCTCCAAGGATGATAATGAAAGCATGTGGTACAGTACCTCTAGGTTCTTTACCTGCTAATGAAGCTCCGAGTATGCAGCTAACATCGTCTGCTCCGCCAATTAGAGCACATCTTTCCATAACGGGAGCACAGGAAGGATGAACAAATCTTGCACCAAAACATATAACTTTTTTCCCATTAGCAGCATCCTTACAAAGTTTGGAAGCAGTAGCCCAGTTTGAAGAAGATGCCAAAATCCCAAGGATAACAGTTTCAAGATATCCAAATTCTCCGTAAGGCCCTTCTATTCTCATAATGACTTCCTTAGGTTCAAAAAGTTCTCCCTCTTCTAATGATTCGATTTTTACATTTTTATTTCTAAGCAGATATAATACTTCTTGTAATCCTGCAAATACACCAAAATCATTAGCAAAAATCTCAGCAGTTACAAAGGTATTCAATTTACCTACTTTCTCTAATAAAAAACATGTTCTTATAAAATAAATATCTGTAGTTAAACCCTTTTCTATTTCTTCATGAGTAGCCGATAAATACCTATTTTTTTCTATCTCTCGATAAAGATTTAAAGAAGTATTGTATAATTCTTCAAAGTTAGTATTTTTAAAATTTGTACTTTTGGAGTTAATCATAATTCTACCCTCCCCTTATATTCTTCAGTTAAAACTGTATTTTGTTAAAATTGTATAGGTATAACCTCTTCCGGAAGTTTAAAAAAGACTATTTCTTGATAGTATTGAATAGGAGAATTTTGTTCTATTTTTAAGTTACCCATTTTCCATACCTCTTCATGCAAATCATAAAAAAGGTAGTATAAAGTATCAGATAAGAAAAATATAAAATTAACTTTAGGGATGGAAAACAAAGGATAAAAATCATAATCTTGCCATAAAAATATATTCAAATTTTCATTATTTATTACAAAAAGATAGTTATTTGTGAAATAGGAGTAGAAACTAGGAATTTCTGAAATTTCCTTTAAAAAAGAATCGTTTACCATTTGATACAACCCAACTTTGTCTTTCTCTTGTAACAAAACATATTTTTCATTTATAGGGATAAAATAAAATATAGAATCGTAAAAAACAGATACGGGTTTTGAAAATAAGGTAATATTATTTTTGGGATTTATGTACTTTAAGTTAAGATTATACTGATTCCCATATAATTGATTTAATCCTAATACTAAGTAACTTTGATTTATTTTTGATACTTGCAATAAAATATCAAAATTAGAATTAAAGAGGTAATTTAGAGGATATTTGTTTTCATATACGTAATAAAGGTTGTTTTTTATGTTTTTAAGGGCAAAGGTGTTTTGAAAAATATTTACACATTCAAAATTCTCCCATTTTTCAAGTAAAGTTGGAAAATAATTTTTCTCTAATAAATAAACTGATTTATTTGTTAGTATAAATATTTGATTTTTAAATTGAAAATTTCCTAAGTACTTTTCTGACGTTTTTATGTCGGCAATTTTACGGACGGATTCCCTGTTTTGAAGAAAAGGAATTAATTTTGTTTTTTTTAGCTGAAAAATACTAATTTGGTTTTCGTTTAACTGTACAAAAAAAGGCGTACCTTGATAATAAAACAGATCCTCTACATTGTCAAGAATTAAAAATTTCTTTTCATTTTCAATTCTATACAAAGAAGAATCAATAATAAAATATTTTTTATCATTAGCGAAAGAAAAAGCTAATGCAAAGCTAATTAACAATAAAAAAACCTTTAGAAAATTCACATTTTAATTATTCTAGCTAAAAATTTCTATCCCTTTGTTAAAGTAATGTGGAAAGCAAAGTAAGAAGTATAAATCAAAAATCAGTGTTTTTAATTTCTTCACTTAAAGCGCCATTAATTCTCTCTTCAATAACTTATTATCTGCTACATAAGGGGTGCAGGATTTTTATCTTTTTTATTTCCTCCTTTCCAAGAAGTTACATATATGAAGATACCAAAAGTTTGTAGGTAGTTTAACTTTATTTTTAACAAAAATGAAGAAAAAAAGAGGGAAATTTTTGATATTGGAAAGAAACTAGAAATAGGAGGTGAAAAAATGGAAGCAAGTCAATTAATACAAACGATAGTCGAAAAGGTAAAGGAAATAATAACAGCGGAGGTAAAACAAGAGTTAAGAGATTTCAAAAATACTGTATCAGGACAACTAGAAGGATTTAAATTGGCAATAGAAAGTATATTGGAAAGACAAAGTAATGTAGAAAACCAAATAAGAAATATAAATCAAAAAATAGAAACAATGTTTATGCAGTTAAATAATAGAATAGACGAAACAAACAAGAGGATAGACGAAA
>JBKBIY010000134.1:0-3094 GCA_046294045.1 bacterium
TTCTTTTTCTTCTCCTCTCGCATAAGAGCCAAATATCCCAAGAATTATCACTCCATACTTTTTTCTTATATCTTCTTTATGATGTAGCAATATATTTTTTATCTCTTGTAGTTTTTTTAACTCCATATTATGTAAGGGTAATAAGAGCAGTTCATAGATTGCCTACTGTTTTTATAAAGAAAATAAAACTATAGCTGTTAAAGATAAAATAATTGCTATAATTTGAGTTATAGTTAATTTTTCTTTTAAGATTAGAATTCCAAGAAGTACTGAGATTACGGGATAAAGAGCTGTTAAAACCGTAACCGTTGCAAGATTACCTTTTTCATAAGCTTTTAATAAAAAAAATGTCCCTAATCCTCCAGTTATACCTGCTAACAAAGCATAAATAATAAAAAATTTTAAATCCTGAATATTCTGAC
Organism: bacterium; assembly: GCA_046294045.1. Classification (GTDB taxonomy): domain Bacteria; phylum DRYD01; class DRYD01; order DRYD01; family DRYD01; genus DRYD01. The sequence continues at coordinate 423 of JBKBIY010000134.1, forward strand.
TTTTAAATAAACTAACTGTTGAAAAGAATATAAACAATGCTATAATTAATACTCCCGTTGATTGATAAATAAAAGCTATTTTGGGATCAAGTTTGAAAGTTGCTATTTTCATTAAAAATCCCGAAACCCCCCACAAAGATAAACTTATAAGTGAAAAGATAAACCAGAATTCTAACTTCATCAGCTTATTATAGAATTTTTATTTATTTACATTTTTCCTTTTAAAAGAGTAACCAAAAATTTTAGCATCACAAAACTTTTTTATATTTTCATACGTTTTAAGAAGTAAAATTACAGCTTCAAAAAAATTATTAAGTTTTTCTGCTAGAATTCTATAATCCTCTTCGTATTCGTGTGAAATTTCGTTTCTTATATACCTTAGTTCTAGCCATTTATCTACATTATCTATTAATCCAATTTTTTCAGCTTTATTAAGAATATCTATAAATGATAGATTTTCTATGTCTTCTGCCAATATTTTTAAAGCGTTACGTATAATTTTATTTCCTAATGTATCCTGTAATTTTGCGAACCTAAACAATAGAGAATCTAGAGTTAGTTTTTGATTTTTTGTTAATTTTTGATATTTTGAGGCATCCAAAGGTAGAATCTTCTTTAGCTTTTTTAAAGAGTAAGTAATGATAGCTTTATGTTTTTCACATTCTTTAAATGAATTTTTAAGTATTTCTTTTTCTTTTTGCATTAATATATTCTTATACCTTCCTTTTTTGCTGCGGTATATATTGGTAAGTTTTTCATTAAGTTAGGGTTAAATATTATTACATCTATTTTTTGTTCTCCTAAAGTTTTGATTAATTGGACGATGAATTTTATTTTCTTCTTTTGAATAGATTCTAGATCTAGATTTGTTTCTATGAATATATCTATATCTCCACCTTTTTTTGAGTTGTCTGTTCTTGAACCGAAGATGTAAATTTTACAATCTTTTCCAAACATTTCTATTGCATATTTTTTTATTATTTCCAATTGATTAGGTTTTAATCTCATTATAGCTTCGTTGTGATTTCATTAATTGATGTAATTAATCATTTTTTCTATGGTTTCTTCTACTGATAGGTTATCGGTTATGATCAAGATAAATGAGGGGGGTAGGTTGTCTATTGTTGGTAGGGGAGATATTTTTCTATTTGTATCTTCAAAATCTCTTTGCTTTATTTTTTCTAAGATTTCATTGAATTTTATTTTTGAGTTAGGGTGTATTTGTTTGTATTGATTTAATCTTCGATGTGCTCGGGTTTCCGGAGTTGCATAAAGAAAGAATTTGTAATCCGCTTCGGGAAAGATAACTGTACCGCAATCCCTTCCTGTTAGTATGAAACCATCAACGCTGCTTTCTAAACTTAATTCATAAATTTTTTCCCTTATGCTTGAAGTTAATAATTGCCTAATATTTTCTTGTTGTGAAATTTTTGAAGTTAGCAAAGCTATTTCTTCTGTATATAAAAATGGATATTTTTCTTCATAATTTACATTAAGTTCTATTCGGTTTTTTATTTCTTCTTTTGAAATGGAATTATTTAATTTTTGAAGGTAGGCTGCTAATCTGTATACTATTCCTGTATCGAGGAAGAGAAAAGGTTTATTTTTTATTAAGGAAAGTTTTTCTGAAAGCTTTATTCCTATGGTTGTTTTACCTACCGCTGATGGCCCATCTATTGTTATTATTGTATTCTTCTTATAACTATTACTTGTTCTGTTTCCCATATTTCCTTATATAATTTTACCTCGTTGTTATCAATTATCCCTATTGGAATACCGGAAGGTATTTGATAAAATCCTGCTGTGAATATTGGAGTATTGTTGTATATAGAAAAATCGTTTTGATTGTTATTAAGGGGATAAAAATGTATTTTTGAGGATGTTTTTATGAATCCTCTTATTTCTTCGTTGTTTTTAATAATTTTTGCGGGTATTTGAAATGCGTTCGATTTTATATATCTTACTCTTGCTATTTTACTAGTTTCATTCTCTACAATTCCTAAAAAATTTTTTTCGTTTACTACGGTATCAAAAACTTTAATTTTACCATTGTTTTCAATGTAAAAATATTCTTTTGAGAATGAAATTACATTTGATATACAAATTATCTCAACGGAATATAAGAATTTTGCTATATCACCCTTATATAGCGGATTGTTGTATATTATTGATTTTATTATTTTTTCTTGACCCTTTTGAAGATTAACTTTTTTGCTTTCATAACCGTAATTTTTTAAGTTTATCAATGACAAGATTTGCAAGGATAAAGAGTAAAAATTGTATTTAATTGCTATCAGTTCATAAGTAAAAAAAACTAATAAAAAAAAACTAATTAACGAAAAATTTTTAGATTTACCATTCATCTATTTAAAATTTTAGCTTATTTTTTTTATACCTTTTCTAAGAATTTATAAGCTTTTTCTAAAAAAGGGTTAAGTGATAAAATTTTGAAAAATCTAAAAAAAGACCGAAAAATCTAAACTTAAAATACGGTAAATAATCTCTTGTTTCAATAAAATGGAAAATAAGAATTTGAATTCTTCTTTAAGTAAAGAATTGAGTAAAGATTTATCAAAAGAAATGATATTTGTAATATACGGTATGGATTGCGTTAGCTGCGCTAAATCTATCAAAAATGCTCTTCTAAGAAAAATAGGAAAGTATGTAGATTT
>JBKBIY010000135.1:0-3043 GCA_046294045.1 bacterium
ATATAATATTTCTTAGGGAGGGTGTTCAATGCGTATAAAGGAGCTGAGAATAAAAAATTACAGAAACTTTGATGATGTGCATGTTAACTTTGGGGGTCAGATATTATCCTTTATAGTGGGGGAAAACAATCTGGGAAAGACCAATCTACTGGAGTTGCTTGAGGCAATATTTAACGGTAAGCAATTTGAAGAAAGCGATTTTAAAGATATTGGAAAACCTATAGAGGTGGAGCTTACCCTTATAATGGAAGAATTTGAGGTAGGTGTTTTTGATGACTTGATGTCGCCAAATGATAATGAAAATAATTCCAATGATTACGAAATAAATCTTTTTATAGAACAAAAGGATCCCAATGAATATGTCAAGGTTAAGCACAAGGAAAGTGAAAAAGAGATAGAATATTTAAAGCTTAAAAAACATATTATCTTTCTCATGTACGATTCGCTTCGCAAACCCGTAGATGAGTTAAGTTTTGACAAGCAGAAGAGTGGTAAAAAATTCTTGTATTATATAAGTGAAAAGGCATTCAAAGAATCTGGAAACAGAACTTTATTAGAAACCTCACAGCTACAGGAAATTGCCAGAAAGATCACTAGTTATCTTGAGCACATAAAATACTTTAAAGACTTCAACTTAAGGGTAGACTATACAAGCGATGAACTTTCGCAAGTACTTAGTCTTCTGAGTATAGTTGATAAAAACAGTGGATTGGATATTTCAAATACAGGTTATGGAATTCAATACACCTTGATGATATACTTGCACATACTTAATGGAATTACAAGGGTTCTAAATCCAAAAAATTCAAGGCGCAAAGACGATTATATATACCATGATAACAGTTCTAATAAAAAGTATATCTCCATGATTTTGGCAATAGATGAGCCAGAGATCCATCTACATCCCTATATGCAAAGAAGTCTTATTAAATCAATAAATAAAATAATAAACAACGAGGATAAAGCATTTTTAAATCTTATTAAAGAAGTCTTTGATATTGACGGTATAAAAGGACAAGTTATAGTCGTGACCCACTCTCCAAATATACTTCTGAATGATTACAAGCAATATATAAGGGTATATAGAGAAGGAAACTCTATCAAATTCATCTCTCCAAGAATATTAGATACAGACAAAGAAAAACATTTAAACAGACATTCTCATGTTATCAAAGAAGCCATGTTTTCAAGGCTGGTGGTTATAGTAGAAGGAGATACGGAACTTGGCGCCATACCCATCTTTTTTGAAAATCTTGGCATTGATTTGGATGAATATGGAATAACGGTATTGAAGGCGGACGGTGTTGAAAGTTTTGGAAACATCAAAGAAGTTTTGAATAACTTTGGTATTCATTGTATTACCTTTGCAGATAGGGATACAAATAGACAAGAAGACGGAGTTCATGATGTAGTTACATCTGGCAAAGATTTTGAAGAAGATGTTGTTAATAGTTTAGAAGATGAAATTAAAAGGTGTATTTGTGAAAAATTAAAGATAAATAATACAGATAACCTTGCAAAAGAACTAAGGGATAAGAAAAACATAATCACAGGAAAAATAATAGCAGAGTGTTTTGGCAATAAAACAGAATGCATACCAGAATACATTAAAAAACTTGCGCAAAAGGTAAAAGAGAAGCTTGGAATAGGGGAGTCAATACATGAACAGTGATATATTGGAAAAAATTATACAAGAACACAAAAAAGACAAAGAACAGCTTGAAGTTATAGAGAGCAACGAAAAGAGGCTAATAGTAGAAGCTCCCCCCGGCTATGGCAAAACAAAAACCATGATAAGTCAAATTGCCTATATTTTGGCTTCGGGAAAATTACCCAATCCTAAAAAAATTTTGGTCTTAACCTTTAGCGTCAATGCTGCATACAAAATAAAAAAAGACATTCTTGACCTGTATAAAGAGCACGCAATTGAATATCATAAACTAAACCGGTCAATATTCATTACCAACTATCACGGATTTTGCAGAAGATTCTTAAACTTATACGGTTATCTTATAAGCGAGAGTTTAAGGGATATTAACAAATTTAAAACCTTTGATGATAACAACACCGATCGTTTAACTTCTATTGAAGGAATTACTGATGAGATGGCTAGATTTGTAGATGAGTTTAATAAAAAAATTAAAGAAGCAAAGGAAGAGTTTATCAAATCAATTGAGGAATACAATAAAAACGAAAAGGTTATCAAATTAATTGAGGAATACAATGAAATTGTTTTAAAATATATTCAAAATCAATTACCTTTCAATGCTATACTTACCCTGACCATAGAAATACTTAAAGAAAAAGAAAAACTTAAAAGATTTTTTCATGCTCTTTATCCAATTATAATGGTAGATGAATTTCAAGACACTAATTTTTTAAGCCTCTTTTTATTATGTCTCCTTGTAGGAGAAAATACTTCATTATACCTTTATGGCGACCCTTTGCAACGCATATACGGGTTTATTGGCGCAATTCCAAATTTGATGGAAAGGTCTATGGAACATTTTAAAATAGAGAAGAAAATTGAGTTTAAGACCAATTATAGGTTTAGAGAAAACAAGTATATGTTAGATTTAGAAAAAACCCTTAGAACAGCAGCCAGAAACTTTAAAGAATCCAAGTCTATCAATGTAGAAATATACTTAGCACCAAACCAACAACAAGAAGCCAATTATATATGTGAACTGGTAAAAAATTTGTTAAAAGAACAAGAAGCAAAGATTGCAGTACTTGTAAGAAAAAGAGATGGAAACACAAATGAAATTGTTAATGCCTTAAAATCTCAAAATATTGATTTTTTCTATGCATTATACAGCGAGGAAGACGAAGATTATAAAAAATTTCATGAAAAAATTCTTGAAATATTTGAGAAGGAACTTGAAAAAGAAAATTACAAGCTTCAGAAACTCATGTTAAATAATATTAAAAGGAGTTATGAAATCACAAGTCATAGAGAGGAATATCTATCTCTATTAGAGCTTTTTGAATTGTTTTGGAAAGAAGGTGTTTTTGGGGAGTATAACTTCTTAGAAACCCAAGA
>JBKBIY010000136.1:0-3034 GCA_046294045.1 bacterium
TAATAGATAAGATTAGGGAAACTGTAAATTTAATTAACAAAGGAAATTTTAAACCCGTTTTAATAAATAATTTAGAACTTTTCTTTGATAATGTTAACATTTATGATTTTATAAAAAAAGCGAATTTAAAAAGTTTGTTGATATTGCCCATTAAGAGTGAGTTATCGGATCAAAGCCCTGTTTTATTAGTTTTTAGTATTGGAAAGAGATTTGAAGCTGAGAATATAGACTTACTATGTAGTTTAGCAAGTCATTTTAGTGTGTTTTTTGAGAATGCTTCTATATACTCTGTTTTAGAAGAAAGATTAAAGGCTACCGATATAATGTACAATTTTCTTAGAATAGTTACTTCTGTACTGGATCCTTATAATGTTGTAATGAATTCGGTAGATTTCTTGGAAGAATTGTTTAAACCTGAAATTTTGTGTTTCATTCTAAAAAAATATAATAGATTTGAGCTTATTTATACTAAGCCTTCGGAAACCAAAATAGATTACAACATTGTAATTAAATCTCTTAATTTTCTTGGTACAAATGTTTCTTTCTTAAATTCAAAGAATATCCTGACTGATAAAAATTATAAGAAAATTTGGAACGAATTTTCTAAGATACCTAATATCAATCTTAAACAAATTGTTGTGATTCCAATTGTATATTTAAGGGAAATTTTGGGATATATAATAATGGGGATAAATAGGGAAAATCTTAGCGAAAATTTAATATGGATGTTAACCAGTATACCTTATGCTTTGTCTACCCCTTTGAAAAATTCAATAATAATGCAGGAGCAAGTTGAAATTTCTAATATTATAAGACAGTCCCTTGTAACCAAGATAGACAGAAAGTCTTTAGTTAAGAAAGGAATTGAAGTTGTTTTTAAACATGTAACTTCAAGGGAGATAACAGCTGACTGGGTTGAATTTATTGATAAAAAAGATTCTTTAATTGTTATTGTAGCTGATGTATCAGGGAAGGGAGCAAAATCTGCTATATATACTGCTCAAGCTAAATTCGCCGCTAAATCCCTCTTCCATGCAATAAACGATTTTAAATACTCCCTAAACCAACTTAATAAAATTCTGTCTTCTACAGTATCAGATAGTACCTTTATAACCATGTTCGTAATAAAAATATATAGGCAGGAAGATAAAATATATTGCCAATATGTTAGTGCTGGGCATGAACCTATGATAGTAATAAAAAAAACAAAGGAAATCATTTCTTTATCAACTAAGGATATTCCCCTGTGTATAGAGGAAGATTATGAGTATAATTTTGCCACCTATGAACTTGATAAAGGCGATATTATATTTCTATATACCGATGGAGTTATTGATATAAAAAATGAGAATAACGAAGGTTTTGGTAGAGAAAGATTAATTGATTTAATAAAAAATATTTCAGCAAATACAGATGATATAAAGGAGTTGACAGAAAAAGTTTACATAAGTATTATGAAGTATAGTTCTACACCACTTTCTAATCCTCCGGATGATATGACTATGCTTTTTTTAAAAATATTATAATATAGGGAAGAGCAGTAATCAAAGGAAGGGGGGTAAAGTAAATGTACGATTGTGCAATAGTGGGAGCGGGAGCTGCAGGATTATCCGCAGCCATATATTCCTCTAGATTGGGATTGAAAACCATTGTGTTTGAAAAGCAATTACCTGGTGGACAATTGCTTCTTACTCATGAAATAGAAAACTACCCTGGTTACCTTAAAATAAGTGGTCCCCAGATATCTGAAATTATGCACAAACAAGCTTTAAATGCCGGAGCTCAAATAAATACCTTTGAAGAAGTTGAAAAGATAGAAAAAAATGGTGACATAATAAAGATAACGACTTCTAATGGGCAATACGAGACTTTAAGTTTGATAATAACTGCGGGAATGACACATAAAAAGTTAGGAGTTAAAGGTGAAGAAGAATTTATGGGTAAAGGGGTTTCGTATTGTGCCCTTTGCGATGGAGCTTTCTTTAAAAATAAAACTGTAGCTGTAGTAGGAGGGGGAAATACAGCTTTACAAGAAACTCCCTACCTTGCTAACATAGCATCTAAAGTTTATATTATCCATAGAAGAGATCAATTCAGAGCCTTTAAATATCTACAAGACAAAGTTTTTTCTTTACCTAATGTGGAAATAATATGGAATACGGTTGTTGAAGAAATAAAAGGAGACAAAAAAGTTGAAAAATTACTTCTAAAAAACGTTAAAACTCAAGAATTATCTGAATTAGCAGTTGATGGAATATTCATATTCGTTGGTTTTGAAACCAAAGTGGATATATACAAAGATTTTGTAGAAGTTGATGAATATGGATTTATAAAAACGGATGAGCATATGATAACAAAAACGCCTGGTATATTTGCTGCAGGTGATGTAAGAAGTGGTAGTGAAAAACAACTAGTTACCTCTGCTTCTGACGGAGCAATAGCCGCTATTAGAGCTTTTGAATATGTTAAATCCCTTAAACAAAAAATCGAAGCTTAGTTTTTGTTAAATTTATGAACATTTTGTTGTACCGAGATGATGGGCTAGGAGATGCTTTGTTTTCAATCCCTACAATTAAAATAATTCTTGATAATTTACAAGAAGATGACAAATTATTTTTTGCTAGTCCTTATTCAATATTTATAAAAAACATAATTAAGGATCAAAAACTTATTCCTCTTGGAGTTAAATTAGTTGATATTGACGAAGTTATTAAAAATGAATTTGAATTAGCGATTTTTCTTGGACCATGGGGAAAAATAAAAAATTTCGATCACTTAAAAATTATAACCAAAACCCAAGCTAAATACAAATTTGTTTCTTCTTATCAAGAAAAAATTGTTTTTAAGATTTTAAAAAATTTTTTAAAGATATTTGAGAAAACAAGATCCAGAATCTTTTTTATAAGTTTTGAAAAAATTTTTGAAAACCATGATATTATAAATACTTTTAATTTCGTAAATGAAGCTTTTGAAATTGGTAATATTGCTTCACTTACAAAGTTTAAGGGTAAGGTTTTTGATTTTTATAATTATG
>JBKBIY010000137.1:0-3032 GCA_046294045.1 bacterium
TCAAATCCCCTCGCCGGCTTATGTTTTCATGATAAAAAGCGACCTGCTCTTCCAAGAATTATTGAAAGTAATGGTAAACAATAATGCTTCTGACTTGTATTTAAAACCATTTCAAACTCCCGTTCTGAGAATAGAAGGAAACCTTGTACCTGTTAAAATAGATGAAATTTTACCAACTTTTACCGAAGAAATACTTGATTTTGTAGCTACTCCTTCTCAAAAAAAACAATTTGAAACTAATCCTGAATTAAATTTAATTTATTCCTTTCCTGAGTTAAGAGACAGATTTAGAATAAATTTTTATAAAAATAAAGGTAATATTTCTTTGGTTGTAAGAAGGATAAATTCGATTATTCCATCGATAGAGGAGTTAAATTTACCTTCTATTTTAAAAAAGTTTGTATTGTATAAGAGGGGATTAGTAATAGTTTGTGGGCCTACTGGTACTGGTAAATCCACTACTTTAGCTTCTATGCTTGATTTTGTAAATCAGAATTATAAAAAACATATTGTAACAATAGAAGATCCTATAGAGTATATAATAGATGATAAGAAGTCTTATATATCTCAGAGGGAGGTAGGTATAGATACGAATAGTTTTGCGGATGCCTTAAAAAGTGTGGTAAGACAGACTCCGGATATCGTTATGATTGGTGAGACTAGGGATAAGGTTACTGCGGTAAGTATTTTACAGTTAGCTGAAACTGGACATCTTATTTTAACTACACTTCATTCTCCTAATACTGTGCAAGCTATAGTTAGGATATTGCAATTTTTTGAGCAACATGAACATAAAGAAATAGTAAACTATTTAGCTTCTAACTTGATTGCTGTGGTTAGTCAAAAACTTATACCTAGAATAGATGGAAAGGGTAGAGTACCTGTTGTTGAAATATTGATAATGAATGCAAGAATGCAAGAATTGCTTATGGATATGGAATTTAAACAAATGAAAGCGGAGATAGATAAATTTTTAACAGATGGGATGCAGTCTTTTGATATTTCTTTAATAAATTTATATGCAAAAGAATTAATAAGTTTGGAAACAGCACTTGAATATGCTGAAGTACCTCATGATTTACAGCTAAAAATAAGGACGTGGGGAATTAAACCAGGCGGGGAACTTCCTGAACATCTAGAAGTTTTACCTGATATTTAGTTTCTTGATTTTCAAATTGGTTTTTTAAAAGAGGGTTAGTTTGTTTATTGGTGAATTAAGTAAAGAGGAGGTTTAAGGTATGCCAAGGGTTTGTCAAATCTCGGGGAAAAAAACAACTACCGGTTATAAAGTTAGTCACTCAAATAGACATACTAAAAGAGAATGGAAAGTTAATTTAAGAAAAATAAAAGTTGGAGATAAAGTTATAAAAGTCTCTGCAAAATATCTTAAAAAGTACGGCTTACTCTTAAAATCTGGAGATTTGAAAATTTTAAAATATTGAAAATTTTAAAATATAAAAGGAGTGAGTTGAAATGTTTGCAATAGTTGAACTAAAAGGACATCAATACAAAGTAAAAAATGGTGAAGTTATAATAACAGAGAAAGTGGATGCAAAAGAGGGAGAAGAGTTTGAATTAAAAAATGTTTTACTTTATTACGATGGAAAAGAATTGAAAGTAGGAAAGCCTTATCTTGATATTTCTTTTAAAGGGAAGGTTTTAGAACATTTTAAAGGTGATAAGGTAACTATATTCAAATACACTCCGAAGAAGAGATATAGAAGGAAAAGAGGGCACAGACAGTTGTTAACAAAAGTTCAGGTGATTTTGGGGTAAGTGAGGTAAGGTGGATGTAGCTCAGCGGCAGAGCAGTGGACTGTGGATCCATTGGTCGGGGGTTCAAATCCCCTCATCCACCCCATTAAAAAATGATAAGCGTTTCTCAATTACCAGGCCCAAAAGTACTTGAAATAAAACAAAAAGAAAAAGAATTATTAGCTACCTCTACCAAATGCTGGGATACTCCCGCCGGTCCAGTAGAAGCTAAAGGTATATACTTCAAAGATAAAGATGGAAATGTTTTGATGGATTGGACCAATGGGATGGTTGTTATTCTTGGACATAATCATCCTAAATGGAATGCTGCGATAAAGGAGCAGATAGATAAATTTGTTTACTTTAATGGTCCGGATTTTGTATATGATGTTCAGCAAAAAGCCGCTGAATTATTAGTAAATATAACCCCAGGAAATTGGAAAAAGAAAGTTTTTTTTTGTAATTCTGGTACCGAAGCTAATGAAGCCGCTCTTAAATTAGCTAGAATATCTCAAAAAAGAAATTTGGTAATAGGTTTTTTGGGTGCTTTTCATGGTAGAACAGTTGGCTCCCTTTCGGTTACAGCTAGTAAAAGTGTACAAAGAAAGAATTATTCCTCCTATTTAAATAACACCTTTTCCATTCCTTATCCTTATTGTTATAGATGTTGGTATAATATGACTTATCCTTCGTGTGATTTGTATTGTATAAAAATTATAGAGAGGTATTTTCAGCATAACTTACCTCCTGAGGATGTTGCAGCTTTAATATTTGAGCCTGTACAAGGTGAAGGTGGATATGTTATTCCACCAAAAGAATCTTTTAAATACTTAAAATCCATTTTGGATAAATATGGAATATTGATGATAGCTGACGAGGTGCAGACAGGTTTTGGTAAAAGTGGGTATATGTTTGCTTCTTCGTATTTTGAAGTTGAACCTGAAATAATAAGTTTAGCTAAGGCTATAGCAAATGGGTTACCAATGGGGGCTACTGTCTTTAAAAGTGAACTTGATTTTAAAGAACAAGGTATGCACTCAAATACATTTGGAGGTAACCCTCTTTCATGTAGATCAATGATAGAAACATATGATATTTTGAATGAAGAAAATTTGTTAGAAAATGTTAGGATTTTAGGAGAGTATTTTAAAGAAAAGTTACTTGAATTGAAAGAAGATACTAAAACTATAGGGGATGTAAGAGTATTGGGAATGTTAATAGGGGTTGAATTTGTTAAGGATAGAAAAACGAAGGAACCAGCAAAGGAAATAAGGGAT
>JBKBIY010000138.1:0-2874 GCA_046294045.1 bacterium
TAAATTGGCAATTGAAAGAAGGTTTAGAAGAAAATTTGATAAAAATCGAAATTATTGCTGTAAACGAACTACCTAGAACTAATAAAAAAATAAATGTAATTTATGAATGAAGTTGTACATTTTCCTGTACTTCTTAATGAAATAAAACAAATAGTTCGGGAATATGTAAAAGATAGGGAAAAAATCGTTTTTGTGGATTGTAACCTAGGTTTAGGGGGACACAGCTCTGAAATATTACCCATTCTTCCAAAATCCTCAATGATCTACCTAATAGATAAAGATATTGAAAGTATGGAAATAGCCAAAAAAAGATTGGAAAAAAATATAAAGTGTCAAGATAAAAAAAATGTTAGCTTTTTAAATATTTCTTTTAGAGATTTTTTTTCTCAAAATTTAAATTCCTTATTAGTTTCAAGGGAGTATTTTTTCATAATTTTAATGGATTTGGGAATATCTTATTATCAAATAAAGAATCAGGAAGGTTTTAGTTATCTTCAAAATACCTTTCTTGATATGAGGTATGATAAGCAAGGAAAAATAAATGCTTACTATGTGGTGAATTATTTTTCTGAACAGGAACTATTTGAGATATTCGATAAAGTTTTTGAAAATCAAAAAATATCAAGAAAAATTGTTAAATCAATAATTAATCAAAGGGCTAAAAATGAAATTAAGTTTACTTTTGATTTAAATAAGGCTATTTCTAAAGCTGTAAGTCAAAAATTTTTAAAAGATTGCTTACAAAAATCTTATTTAGCTTTAAGAATAGCGGTAAATGATGAATTAAATGAACTTCAAAATGCTCTCGATTTTATTATTAACACAAAATTTAATATGCTTCTTTTGATTATATCATATCATTCGCTTGAAGGAAGAATAATAAAGAATTTTGTTAAAAATTTGAAAGAATCTTTTAAATCTAATTTTAAATCTAAGGAATTTTTAGAAAAATGTGAAATAGTTATATCTAAAATTAAGCCTCATAAAGAAGAAATAATGATTAATAAGCCTTCAAGAAGTGCGATATTGTGGAAAATAGTAAGAAATTGTAATTAATATGAGAATTGCGATAATAGGGGGAGGAATAACTGGTTTGTCTCTTGCTAATCTTCTAAAAGAAAAAAAAGAAGTTTTCCTTTTTGAAGCGGACGAAATCGGAGGAAAAATAAAAACACAATACTATTTATATAACAATAAAAATTACTTCATAGAATTAGGACCAGATTCCGTCATTTTTGAAGAACAAAAAATAAAAAAAATTGAAGAATTTTTCCCAAACATCTTTGATAATAAAAATTTTGCTAAAAATAATCCTATTTACATTTTTGATGGAAACTCTATAAAATTATTACCTGCAAATTTTTCGGAATTTTTAAAAACTTCCCTGCTTACTTTTGACGAAAAATTTTTAGTTTTTGTTGATTTTTTATTAGAATTGTTTAAACTTAGAAATTACGATTTAAATATTACTTTAAGGGAATATTGCGACCAGAGGATAAGTAAAAGTTTTTGTAAAAAGGTATTAGAACCTCTATTTTCCAATATTTTTGGTTTATCTTCAGATAAGTTAATTGTTAAATTTATCTATCCGCTTATTAAGAAGAGTTTTTGGAGATATAAACCTGTTAGAATGTTTAATTCTAAATTTGGAATGAAAAAATGGATAGAAAAGCTTTCAAATAAAATCAAAATTGTTAAAAATAAAATTGTAAATATCAGAGAGTTTGAGGGAAAGTTTAGTTTAAAGGGAATCGATGGAAAAGAATTTGATAATTTTAATAAAATCGTCATAACAGGACAAGCTTACAATATAATTGAAATAATGAAAAATATCGATTTTGGTAGTTATTTGCAAGAAGCTAATAACCTTAAAAATCAAATCATTTATCTGTTGTCAAAAATAAGTTTTCATTCTAGTTTTATAGATATTTTTATTTTGAAAAATTTTGTAAACTTAAAAGCAAATGGGGTAATATTTAAAAGTTTTGATTTTATTAAGTCGCTTACTTTTTTTTCTAAAAAATGGTATGATGATTATGATGTTGAAATAATAAGGGTTTTCGGTAATACTGAAAATTTTGAAGATATTATAAAGGATACGAAAAAGTTTTTTTCGTTTTTATCTTACGATTTTGAATCTAATATTTTAGATCATTTTAAAGTTAAATGGGAAAGAGCTTTAGTGGATTATGATAAAGATTTTCTAGAAAATTACGAAAAATTAAGAAAAACTTGTAAGGAATTTGAAAAATTTGGTATCTATATTTTTGCTAGTTTCCTTGGAGGAAGTAATATAACTGACAGAATTATTTTTTCCATAGATAATCACGAAATTTTATAATTAGTTTTACAATTTTTTTACAATTTTAAGAGTTTCTGAAAATCAATCAAAAAATTTACATTAGAAATTTTAGGAAATAATATGAAAGGAGTAAAAAATGATAAAACAAGTTAGTGTAAAATTTTCTACTTACAATGTAGAGAATTTGTTTGATAGAGTGGATGATCCTTTCAAAGACGATGGGCCTCCTAAAGATGAAAAAGAAAAGATAGCTTTAGCTAATGTTTTGAAAAGCTTAAATAGTGATATAATAGCTTTACAAGAAGTTGAGAATAAGCAAATTGTTGAGGAAGTCCTAGCTTTAGCGGGTATGAAAGATAGATACAACGTAATTGTTGGAAAATCTGATGGAAGAGGTATAGCTTGCGCTTTACTTATTGATAAAAAATATCCTATAAAGAAATATAGCATAAATGAAGGAGAAAATGTTTTTTATAGGCCTCCTGTTGAGGCTGTTGTTGAGCTTGCCCCGGGATTTGATGTAAAAATCTTTTCCGTACATTTCAAAGCCAAAATGGATAATCACTCTCAAG
>JBKBIY010000139.1:0-2806 GCA_046294045.1 bacterium
ACAATTAAAAAAAGGGTTGCTTATTTACAGAAAAAAGGAATTAAAAGAAAATAAATTTATTCCAGTTTCGTATAGTATTTTCGTCAAGTTTGATAAAGTAAGATTTAAAAATAATTTTATTGATGTTATATTTTCTGGTAGTTTAAACTATGGTGGTAAGAGTAATATTGAAGGGAGGCTAGTTTCTAAGAAAGGGTTTGTTACTATGATAGATGGGATATATAGGGTTGTACAGGCTTATTTAGAGTTTAGGAAAAATGCGGAACCTTCTTTGTATGCTATCCTTCAAAAACTTACTTCTAATATTTTTGAATATAAACTAAGTATTTTGAAAGGAAGTATTTCAAATTTCAATTTAGAAGAATTTGGGTTTAAAGATAGTAATGGTGAAGTTAATAGGGATTTATCGCTTAGTTTGTATAATAGTCAATTTTTTGATTTAATTTCTCTTTCCTTTAAAGGATATACTGTTCAAAGAGAAGTATTTCCTAATGTTTTTGTTAGTTATTTTAGTTTGTTTAATTCTTTTCAAGGATTTGGAAAGTTAGATTACAAATGGTATTATTCGATTGACTGGATTGTGGCAAGATTAAAACAAGGGGTAATAGCTGTAAATTACAGAGAATACAGTAATTCTAAAAGTAGTATAGGTTTTGTTTTTGTAAAGGGATTGTAAGAAAGTTTGTAGAATAGAATTTTATAGTAGCTTTTCCTGAGAACCGCCTGCTGGGGATGGGAAAAGCTTATTAGGCGGTTAAAAATACCCCAGCCCTGGAAAAATTAACCAGGTCAACAGGTAAAAGTTAATGATAACAACTGTTAAGGAATTACTTGAAAACGGATGTCATTTTGGACACCCTACCAAAAAATGGAACCCAAAGATGAAAAAATTTATTTTTACCCGAAGAGGGGGAATTTACATAATAGATCTCGCAAAAACAGTAAACCAACTTACCAAAGCTTACTATTTCCTTAAAGATATGGCATCTGAAGGCAAAGATTTTCTTATAGTTGGCACCAAAAGGCATACCAGAGATATAATAAAAAACGAAGCAAGAAAAGCTAATATACACTTCGTAGTTGAAAGATGGATAGGGGGACTGTTTACAAACTTCCCCATTATAAGAAACAGAATAGATTATATGCTTCAATTGGAAAAAATGTTTAACGAAGGAGTAATGGATAATCTACCTAAAAAAGTTGCAAAAAAATATCAAAAAGAACTAGAATTTTTACAAATAGAATACGAAGGATTAAGAGATATGTACAAATTACCAGATATAGTTTTAATTGTCGATGTAAGAAGAGAAGTTATAGCAATAGAGGAAGCTAAAAAAATGGGATTAACTGTTGTGGGAATAGTTGATACCGATGGTAATCCCGATATAGTTGATTTACCTATTCCTTCTAATGATGATGCTTTTAAATCTGTGCAGTATGTCGTAGGTAAGTTAACTGATGCCATAGTTGAAGGTAAAAGTATTTATCAATCCAAAACAGCTTAATTTTCGTACCCGTTAAATGCTATATTTTTTATCTTTCCTGTTTTTATTAATCTTTTTTCCATTTTTAGGGGCAATTTTTTTATATTTCTTTAGAAAAAATTCAAATTTAAAACTAAAAGTAACTAAAACGATAAAACAAGAAAAGGAAGACAAAATCGATTTGTATTTCGAAGTAGAGGTTGAAAATCAAGGAAAATTTCATGCAATAATTCTTGACTGCCAAGCTTACCTTTTTGGAAATGCCCCCCTTAAACCTAAAAAAATAATCTATAAAGAAAAAGATTACTATTTTGATACTTTTATTCTAAAATCTGGTAAAAAAGAAAGTTTTTGGCTTTATTTTGAAGTTCCCTATAAAGAAATTAAAACGTTAGCAATAAATTTAATTTACTATGACCTTAAACCTATAAGATTTCTTTATCAAGAATTTGATATGAAAATTTTATTAAGTACTAATGAAAATGTTAAAAGTGAGGATAATAATCTTCCTAAAATATTTTATAGCGAAGTAAAGGAATTGGAGTTGACGCTTAAAAATGGATCTTTTTGTTTAAAAACTCCTATAATAACTCATTATGACGGTTTGGATAGTTTTGTAGAGTTTATATGTAAAGGATTAATTTTTTTAAAAGAGAGTGGTGTAGGGGGTAAAAAAGTTCTTATTTGCATAGCTGAAAGTTTAATTGCTATTTTGCAAAAAAGGACAAAAAATGTGTTTGAAATTTATCCCTCTGAAATATCATTGATTTTTAATCATTATTTTAATGAAGATAGTTCACTTTCTAGTCCTTATGCTTTGGAGTTAGTGTTAAAAGAAATAGGGTTTTTAAAGTTTTATATTGCTTTATATTTTGGTATTATAGGTAAGGTTTTGGGTATAAGTGGGTTATTTTATGTTTTTGCGGGAAGAAAAGCTGCTGCGGTGGATGACGCAGGTGGTACCATAAGACCTTATGATAAATTCGTAGTACTTGCTCCTGATAAAACTAACGAATTTTCTAACAACTTAAAAAAAAGTATCTTGCAAAAAATTAATCAAGATATTCAGGATAACATTCAAGATATAGAGGTTTTCATTGTTGATTCAAACGATTTGGGTAAAGTAGATGTTCTAGGAGGAACAAATAAAAAATATCATGAATTTATAATTGAAAAATTAAAAACTAACCCTCAGGGTAATGATGATCAGCAAACTCCTATCGTATTTATCCCAACAGATTGGTAATATTCTATTAATTTTTTCTTTTGTTGTGATTGTTTATATTTTAATCTTTTTGGATAAGCCAAATATTAAAAATTTG
>JBKBIY010000013.1:0-15884 GCA_046294045.1 bacterium
AATTTGCTTATTTTCTGTAGGTGTTTTTATACCACTAAAAATCTCATCTATCCTACTAAATTTTGAATCTATTTTTTGGTTTATTAACTGATCTATTTTGTTAAATATTTCCATCTTCTATCCCTCCGCTTCCTGCACTATTTAAATTTCTCTTTGCATATTTTAAAAATTATTAAAAAAAATGTTAAAAAATTTTTAACTTTCGCATCTCTTTAAAATTAACATTAATTTTTGAAAAATTTTCCAATTTTACAAATTGGTAACACATCTTTAAGGATTTTTTTAAAGAAAGTTAAAATAATATTGTTGGGTAGGGTTATGGATAGTACAAATATAAACAGACTAAAAAATACTCAAGCTTCTTTTACGGGTAAAGCACAAGAAGTACAAAAAACTCAGCAAAATCAACAAACTAAACAAACTAAAGATACTAAAACTATTCAACAAGAAATTAAACAAAAAGAAGCTCAAACGCAGGAAGAACAAAAACTTCAAGAACAACGACAAAAAGAACAAGTCCAGCAATCTCAAACCTCAAGAATAAACCTCCTAAGAAATCAACAATTAGCTCAAAAACAAACCCAACAAGCCCCCCTATATAAACAAGAACTACAAACCTTAAAAGGAGTCTTGAGAAATTGGGTGAACGGCATACTTAACCCTTCCTCTAACTTTAATTTAATACAAAACCAAAACCTAAATGAAAACGCTACCCAAAGATTTGTTAACTCTTGGCTAAATTCAGATAGCAGAACAATAGCAAATCTTGAAAGATTGCTAACTTTACAACTACAATTACAACCAAATAACGCGGAAATATACGTCAAACTCCAACTTGTTAAGTTAGTAAAAGACGCAAAAAAAATGGTAGAAGAATATGCTGATAGGAGCGAACCTAAATTCTCATCTAAAGAAGCTGAAGAAAATCAACATTCCATCCTTACAGCCGGTATGATGGCTACATCACTCAATAAACTAAGAAGAAAGAAAAATAAATCCTACACCGATATAAGAGAAGAAATAAAAAAAGAACTAGGTACCGAATCTATAAACGAACATAAATCATACTACGAAAATGTAAGCAGAGCTAGGAAACTACTTAAAGAAGCAGAAAGAGAACTCTTTGAAGCTATAAAAAACGGAGCAGACCAAGAAACTATAAACCAAATCATCGAAAAAGTATCCGATATATACGCGCTCCTATCAGAACTCTATAAAAAATAACAATGTATACCAACATTAAAAAACAAATTAAAATAATCATCACAATAATAACCTTTATTTTACTTATTACCTTCTTTATCCAAACTCAATCCTATAGCTATAACCCAGTAATATCAGATCCCGTGGATACTCAACAAACCGAAGTTTACCAAGACCAAGATAAGAACATAAACAAAAAAACACCCCCAAAATCTAAAAGTAATAAAAAAAACAATAAACAAAATAACACCTCAAAAAAAAATGAAAACCTTTCAATACCTCAAGAAATCAAACAAAATAATCAAAAGTATTACGAAAAAACTGTAGAAGAACAAGTGCCGGAAGAACAGTTAAAAGTAAGAAATAACCTCAATTTAGAAATTTTTGTACAAGATGTCAAAGGAAATAGAATTTTATCAAATGTTAAAGTAGAAACTCCTTATTTTGTAAGTGAAGAACAAACTAAATCTGAATTTAAATTTTCTCCTCTTAAACCGGGTAACATAAAAATCTACATTCAACCTCTACAACAAAACCTCCAAAAAATAGTGATAAATTCAAATATAGAAAAAGATACTAAACTTTTCGTAAGAATACCACCTTCAGAATTCACAATAAAACTCTCCTTATTTGACCTTTTTACTTCACTATCTCCTCAAAAACTTAATTATCAACTTTTTCTTAACGATACCCTTTCAAAAAATCATAAATTCAAAGAGAACTCAATTGTAATCCCTTTAACGCTAAAAAAAGAAAACTTAATAACAACTGAACTACTAACTCAGGAAGAAATAGATAATTCACTAAAAATAGAAACCATGATTTCCTCCTTAAACGTCTCTTTTAAAAATAATAAATCCTATAAAAACGAGAGCATAAACTTAAAAATCACTCCTACTTTAATAAGAAACACTTTTCCCCAATACAGGATCCCTATTTTTCTTGAAAATAAACTTCCAAATCCCTATCTATATCCAATTTTTCTTTCAATAGTCTATTCTCTATTAGCTTTAACACTTTTTTATATTTTTAAATTTTACAATCCATTTTCCAAGTTCCAAAAAGTAATTGTTAAGATAAATAAAAATCCCAAAGCTACTTCTCAAGAAAAGCTTTCTTTAGATACCATTGTTAATCATAATGCTAATCCCAAGGTAGCCAATTACATACTACTGGAAAGAATAGGTACAGGAGCAACTGCTATAGTTTACAAAGCTCAAAACATAAAAAACAAATCCATAGTAGCACTTAAACTCATTCATAAACATCTTTTCCAAGAACCTTGGTTCCAAGAAAGAATAAAAAATGAAATAGAAATAAACAAAATTTTAGCACATCCTAACATAGTTAAACTAATAGATTACGATTTAGAAGGGGATCAGCCTTTCCTTGCTTTTGAATTCGTCGAAGGTAGAAGCTTATCAAAAATAATTCAAGAAAAGAAAAGATTACAACTAGGTGAAGCCTTAGATATATGGATGCAAATTCTTGAAGCACTTGATTATGCACACCAAAAAGGCATCATCCACCGAGACCTTAAACCCGATAATATCCTTATAAAACAAGATAAAACAATCAAAATAACAGATTTCGGAATATCAAAAAGAATAGATACTACGCTTAATCTAACCCAAGATTTCGTGGGTACTCCATGGTATATGTCCCCCGAACAAATTAAAAACCAAAAAGTAGATAACCGAAGCGATATATACTCACTAGGAATAATAGTCTATCAAATGTTAACCGGTAAATTCCCATTTGAAACCTCTGAAAATATCTACGCAGTATTCAAAGCACATATGTTTGACAATCCTTTAAGCACAAACCTAATATTTGATAACTCCTACATTCCTCCAGATGTAGAAAAAATCATAAGAAAAATGATAGAAAAGGATCCTAAAAAAAGATACCAATACTGCCATGAAATAATCCAAGACCTTACCCCTTATCTATTAACCTACAAAAAATAAACTAATGAAAAGTAAGAATGATTTAAACATCTATACCTTTACACTTAGTGAGTTTTACACGAATAATTACTGTGTTGTAAAGGGTAACAAGGTTTTGGTAATTGATTGTACCGAAAGTCAACCGATAATTGATTTTATAGAAAAGGAAAAACTTGAGGTAGTAGCGTTAATTCTTACTCATGCACATGTGGATCACATATGTGGAGCGAATAACTTCTGTCAAAAATTTAACGTAACCCCCTTCCTTAACCCCCTAGATCAACCTCAAATTGAAATATCAAAACAAATATACCAAGCTTATGGATTCAAAGAAAAACCAGATTTTCAATATAATCCTCTAAAAGAAGGAAAACTTTATCTTGAACCTTTTGAAATAGAGGTAATTTTTACACCTGGGCATACCGAAGGAAGCGTATCCTTTAAAATGGATAACTTGCTATTTTCAGGAGATACAATCTTTAAAAATTCCATCGGAAGGACAGATTTACCAGGCGGAGACTTTTATACCCTAATAAAAAGCATTAAAGAAAAAATCCTAGTTCTTCCCGAAGACACCTTAATTCTCCCAGGACACGGAGATTATACCACAATAAAAGATGAAAAAAAATTTAACCCTTTTTTAATTAACATATAACACCTGAATTAAAATTTTGAATTTTACCTTTTTAAAGTTGGCTTTATTCCTGGTAGGAAATATACAAAACGTAATTCTTCTATATTTACAAAATTTTACAAAATTTGGGAAGGATTTTTTTTTAATAAAAAAATAATACTAGGTAGCTAAAACCTACCTAATAAACACAAAGGAGGTGTTAATTATGAATCACAAAAACAAATTCTCTTCCATACTTCCTACTTTAAAAGCTCTTATAGTTGTAGCTCTTATTCTAACGCTTGTTTCTTTACAACAAGCTTGTGATATCTCCAACCTTTTTGGATTTAAATTTAGTGGATCTAGTATAGTTAGCAGCGGTGGAGGAGGTGGTGGCGGTAACGGTGGAGGAGGTGACGGAGGAGGTGGTGGCGATGGTAGCGGTGGTGGCGATGGTGGCGGTGGAACACCTGGATCTCTTGATACCTCCTTCGGCAATAATGGAGTTGTTATTTTTAATGATACTTATTACACCGAGCGGTATACAGTCCACTCAATGGCAATGAATTCAAGTGGTAAAATTTTTGTTGCTGGAAGTAGGAGGACTGGAACTCAGCTAGATACTTTACTAGTGGGATTCAACCCTGACGGTTCACTTAACATGAGCCCAAGAACTTATGGTGCACGTTTTCCCGATGAGGTAGCTAATGCAATAGCACTCGATAATAATTACATTTACCTTGCTGGAATAGATGCCGGTGATGTCCTTATTCTAAAATATAATCAACAGAATGGTTCGCTCGATAATTCTTTTGGTAACAATGGTGTAGTTAAGTATGGTCGAACTCAAAGAGAAGAAGCAAAAGCAATTGCGCTTGATTATAATGGTTACATATATGTAGCTGGAGGTACCCAACAAAACGCTTTTAACGATCCTCCTGCTCACGCCTTTCTTATGAGGTTTAGACCAGATGGTCAGATTGATAATGGTTTCGGTCCCGATGATAATGGAACAGTTATTTACAATGGCACAGCTAATATAAATAACTTTGATGTAGCAAACGCAATTGCACTTGATAACAGCGGTAATATTTATGTCGCCGGATACACCGGAAGTAGTGCTTTTCTTCTAAAATATAACTCCAGCGGTCAACTTATTAACAGTGTTACCTATCCACCAGATAATACTAGTGATATTGTTTGTAGTTTTAACACAATTGCAATTGATAATAATGGTAATATCTATGTTGCAGGAAGAATTAGGCCTTTAAACTCCAACAATACTGACGTTATTCTGCTAAAATACGACTCTAATTTTCAACTTAGTAGTGTTATATCCTACGATTTAACTAATTATGATGAAGCCTATGCAATTGCACTTGATAGCAATGGCAATATCTACCTCACAGGAGAAATTTATCAGAATAATAATTTTGATGTATTTTTGCTAA
The DNA here is from genome assembly GCA_046294045.1 of bacterium. GTDB lineage: Bacteria > DRYD01 > DRYD01 > DRYD01 > DRYD01 > DRYD01. Next base: position 5,217 of record JBKBIY010000013.1, read on the forward strand.
AATATAAACCCAACGGTGAGCTCGACACTAACTTTGGAAATAACGGTATAGTCACCTATAATAATAGTAATTACAACGATCATGATAGAGGCAGGGGAATTGCTATTTACGGTAATCATGTCTATGTTGCTGGGACCACTAGACATAATGGTGTAGACCATGTTCTTCTACTAAGATATTTCAAATAAATTGTGTTTTTAAATGTATACTCAAAAAAAGGGGGCAAAATAGCCCCTCTTTTTTATTTTTATTAAAATTACTCAATTTGAAAATATTCCTTAGTTCTAATATTTTATCATAATTTTGACACCATCGTTTAGCTATTTCTAAATCCTTTTGTTTTTCATACTCCGTAGCACTTAAAGATTCTGTAAATTTAACTAGTCTAAATAAAATTTTGCTATCCTTTGTTAATTTTATTTGTACTTTATATTCCTGAGAATAAGGTAGATCTAAGTATACAACTTCACCATTAACTAATTGCTCCATTAAATTAGTATCGATAAAATGATACCCCATTTCAAGTAATGCACTTTGTAAATACTTTTTCATACCTTCTTTTAAATACTTTTGTTCTATATACTTTTGAATACCGTTAAGAAGCTCAAGAAAACTGGTTTGCAATTTCTCAAAATCTTGTCTCTCTATATACTTTTGATTTATCAAATCTTGAATATTTTGAATGTTCTTTAATAAAGAAGGATAATAGATACTAATTTTAAATTCTTGATCATTTTCCAAAGATTCTCTATAACTTTTAAGGGTTTGAAGGTAGTGATTTAATTGGGAATAGTAAATCTGTTTTCTTATTTGCTTTGTTTTTATTTTTGATATATCTAGTTTAATTTGATCAAGTAAAAGATTTAAGTAAGCTTGATCTAGATTATCTAGATCGATATATTTTTGTTGAATTTCTTGCCAATATTCCTCATCAATACTTTTTATTTTTTCCAATATGGATTGAATTTTATTTTTTACTTTTTGGCGGGGATCAGTTACTTGAATATCTAAAGAATAATACTTCTCTTCAAGATAAGAAAATAAAATTTCCATTTCATTTAGAGTGTATTGATTTGGATTTGAGTAAAAATTTTGTATTTTTTGCAAATCTTCATGATTATCAACCTTTGATTTAAGATTTTCCATCTTTTCTAATACTTCGTTTTTTTGAAGAGAAATTAATTGATTATTTACAAGGATTTCGTTAAATTGTTTTACCAATTTATCTGTTTCAGATTGAATTTCATAATAATTTTGTTGATCTACTAGATTTTGCAAATTAGAGATAGCTGTTATTAATTTTTCTTTTTCTTCTTGCATCTCTTTATGGGTAATACTTTGATTAACTATTGTTAAAAGGTTTTGTAAATTTGATTTTAATTCTTTTTCTTGTTCTTCTATCTCATAAACTGATTGAGGGATAGAGGGGGAAATAAAGTTCTGTGGTTTATTTTGAGTAAGTACTAGAGTAGCGCCTGCAGCCGTAGCTATCATAGAAGTAGTAACCGCTATTACACCACCTAGTAAAAATATAGCACCTAAGGCAAGTACACTCATTTTCTTCCTCCCTATTTAAATCTCTATCAAAATAACACTATTACCTATTTTTAAAAACAAAGGAAAATTAATAATTTCCCTAGATCCTTGAATTCTTTCGGTTTTACCTTTTTGTATAATAAATGTACCGTTTGTTGAATTCAAATCTTCAAGTAAAATACTCTTATCTTTTTGAGAAATTTTAAGATGTTTTCTTGATATTGATAAATCGAGAGCAAAAGATAAATCTACAGATGAATCCCTACCTACAACAATATCATAATCAAATTCATAAACGTTTCCTTCATATGGTCCTGATAAAACGTATATTTTCATACCTCATATCCTTCATATATTTTCTTCGTTAGTTTTTACTTGAACAATAATTTGCTCCTCAATGTAATCAACCAGTATTTCTTTGTTAGAAACTCCTAAATTTTGTATTAATGCTTCTGCTACTTTACTAAGCACTTCAGATTGAATTAATCTTTTTATATTTCTTGCACCAAATGAAACATTATAACCTTTATTTACTATGTAATCTTTGAGATTTTGAGTAAACGTTATTTTATCATTATTTTCCTCGATTTTAGAAGCAATTTGTTTAAGCTCAAGATCCACTATTTTTTCAATATTTTGTTTATCAAGAGGTTTAAAAACTATTATTTCGTCTATTCTATTAACTATTTCAGGTCTTAAGAATTTGGTTATTTCAGGTAGTAAATGTTTTTTCAATTCCTCAGAAGATATTTCTGGATTTTTACTTAGCAATTCAAATATTAACGAAGAGCCTATATTAGAAGTCATTATTATTACGGTATCATAGAAAACAAGAGTTCTACCTTTTGAATCCTTAAGATGTCCTTCATCAAAAACTTGCAAAAATATGTCAAAAACTTCAGGATGAGCTTTTTCTATTTCATCTAGTAAAATAATTGAATAAGGATTTTTCTTGATTGCTAAGGATAAAATTCCGTCTTTATCGAATCCGATGTATCCGGGAGGAGCCCCCAACAATTTTGACACTTCATGTTTTTCTTTAAATTCAGACATATCTATTCTTATTAAATTTTCTTCACTATCAAAAAGTACTTCAGCAAGTACTTTTGCTAAGTAGGTTTTACCAACACCTGTAGGTCCTAAAAATAGAAATACTCCGTAAGGACGTTTTGAAAAGCTTAGACCAGCTTTTGATATTTTTATTATTCTAGATACCTTTTGTACAGCTTCATCTTGCCCTACAACTTTGGATTTCAATATCTCTTCAAGATTAGCTATTTTTTCCGCTTCATGTTCTTTCATTTTTGATACCGGAATATTTGTTTGCCTACTTATTACCTCTCTTACATCATCAAGCTCTACTTTGTTTTTATTTTTTTGAGTTTTTACATAAGTAGCAGCTTCATCTATTACATCAATAACTTTATCAGGTAAATTCCTTGAAGTAATATACCTTTGAGACAGTTTTATTATTTTATCAAGAATATTTTTGTCATATTCAACGGAATGATATTTTTCAAAAGATGGAATTATATTTTGCAGAATAACCAACATTTCTTCAAAAGTAGGTTCTTCAATCATTACGGGTTGAAATCTTCTTTCCAAAGCAGGATCTTTTTCAATATATTTGTAATATTCCTCTGTTGTAGTAGCCCCTATTATTCTTATTTGTCCCCTTGCCAAAGCAGGTTTGAAAACATTAGATATGGTATTATCTAACATTATGGTATGTATTTCATCTATGAAAAGTATAATATCCTCTCTGTTTTCGATATTTTTTATCAAATCTTCAAGTTTTTTTTCTAATTCTCCGCGCAGAGAGGTACCTGCTATAAGTGAAGATACAGTGATTTCATAAATAACCACATTAGAAAGTTCGTTTATTTGGTTTTGGGATATTTTTTGAGCTAACCCTTCAACTATTGCGGTTTTTCCTACTCCTGGTTCACCTATAAGAACTGGATTATTCTTGGTTTTTCTTAATAAAATTTGTACAATTCTTTGGATTTCTTCTTCTCTACCAACAACTTTGTTTAGTTTTCCTTTTTTCGCTAAATCAACTAAATTTCTGGCATTCTTTTGTAAAAACTCAGGTATATCCTTTTGAGTTGATTTTTTTTCATCTTCAAATTCAACGTTAACCTGGAATAATAAGTCCTTTACATCATTTTTTCCAAAATAAAAAGATAAAAGATTAAATATAGTTTTGTTTGAAGATAAGAAGTTAAGAAAATCATCTAGAGAAGGATTTTTGTTTTCATTTTGTTTTAGAAACTTTTTTAAGAGTGGGCTAAGTGTCGTATGTTCAGATTTAACATTTAAAGAGGAGAAATTTTGTAAAAATTTTCTTATTTCTGGATTAATTTTTTTTACGGATTTTTTATCAATTTCAATTATAATATCTACACTTGAAAGAGATGCAGCTTTTTGAGATTTATATTCCTCTAGCAGTTGATTAATAAAATCTTTTATCATGGCTTATTTTCTATAACTTTTGCTCTTTTAATAGTTATTCCTTTATATTTATATCCTTCTTCTTTTACTTCAGTTATTACTCCTGGAGGAATAGCAGGATTACGGCTATAACCTTCAACTCTGTGGTCAATTATATTTACTTTGGTTTGCCCAGGAACAATATAAATTTCTTCTACAGATGTATCATCCATTATCTCTTTTCTCAGTTTAATTATATTTTCGTTAAGTCCCATTTTCTTTAAATATTTATCTAGTGTCGATAAAAGATCAATAATATTTTCTTTTATAATACTATCCCATTGGCTAAAATTTATGGTTTTAGTATTCCTTATTTTTGCCTTAAAATCATATAAGCGTTGGATAATTTTAGAAGATTTCGTATTTATATCATATTCTTTATACATTTCTAGTTTTTTTACTTTATTTACAAGATTATCAATTTTAAACATTATAACTTCAAGAGAATCGTTATCCAATAATTTTTCGTTTTGAGCGACTTGCAAATCCGAATTATCTACATTAGCTTCATCTTCATTTAATTCATTTATTAAGGGACCTTTGGAATGAAGGCTTTTTTTCTGTAAATCTTCTTCCAGTTTATCTAATTTTGATATAACCTGAGTTAATTGATTTTCCAAAAAGCTCATTTTTTCCTTTATATCATTAATTTCATTGTTAATTTTTTTAACTTCATCTTGAAAAGATTTTGTTAAATTACCTTCAGAAACCACAGTTTCATTTACCTCATCACTTAAAGATAAAGAATTGCTATTTAGATTATTTTGAGTTTTACTAAAACTTAAAGAAAAAAATTTTCTGTATATTAGAATTATAGCCACAATTAAAGATACTCCCACAATTAGAGCAAAAATAAAAAAAATCTCCCTTCTTTTAAAAACGTCAGAATAGTTAACATTTTTAAAATTTGAATTAGAATTTGAATCAGAATTTGAAAAAGTTAAGACAGTTGTAGTTATGTTAGCTGTTGTATTTATATCTTTTGTTTTAGTAGTTTCTTCTCTTTCGTTATATAAAGTTGTTTTAGTTTCATAAATTTCCCTTTTTATATCCTTATTAACAGACATATTTCTAATTGTTATATCATAAGGTAAATACCTTGGCTCATTAAAGGATGTACCAAAAACCAATCTGTATCTATCTATTATATCTCTTTTTGTTTCTTGGTTAAGCTGCTCAAATGAAGGTATTCTAATGGTTATACTATTATTAATTTTTTTACAAAAGATAGCAAGGTATTTATAAGTCAAAGGTCCCCAGGAATAATAATCTAAATTCGAAGGTTCCACTTCATTAAAATCAAAATTAATACTTTTCTTAAAAATATAAAGCTTGGTAAAAACATCTTCATCCCTACTTATAAAAGATTTCGTATCAAGTAAATATTCTACAAATCTAATCTTTCTCTGTTGATCTTCAGGTTTAATAACAAAACCACTATTAAAATCTACAAAAAGCTTATTATTTTCTTCGCTATATACGACAAAAAATTGATCTTGAAAAAAGAAGTATACGTCTTTTTGATTTGCATAAGTATTCAAAGTCAAGATAATTATAAAAAAAACAATAAATATCAATTTATTCATATTAATTCATTAAAGACTTCTGCTAAAGTAGGATGAGAAAAAACAACTGTTTGTGAATTATAAGCCATTGGTATATTTATCAATTCCGACACATTATCTGCTAAAATATGTACTCCAAGTATTTCTCCTTTGTTATTGTATATAATCTTTACAAATCCCTCACGTGAATTATCAGCTATGGCTCTCGGGTTTCCTGCTAAATTTTCTCTTTTTACTATGTAATCCAAACCCATTCTTTTAACCTGCTTTTCGGTTAATCCATACCATCCAACCTCGGGTATGGAAAACATAATTGAAGGCATTTGAATTTCATTGGTTAAGGTATATTTTTGTGAAATTTCTTTTCCTTGTAGGTAATTTATTATATTTTTTGCAACCGTTTTAGCTTGAAATTCAGCTTTATGAGCTAACATCTTTCCACCAGTAACATCACCTACAGCCCAAACATTTTCATACCCCTTAACCCTTAAAAACTCATCGACTTCAAGTTTTACATCCTCTAAAGGATTATTAATTTTTCTACCTGCAGACATTATTACAAAATCAAATTCTTCTTTCTCCTCTTTATAAGCACTAGTATACTTTACTAAAACTTTACCATTTTCAACCGTTAATTGCTTTATAGTTACTCCCGAAATAATTCTTATTCCGCTTTTAAGAAGAATTTTTTGTATTTCACTAATTATTTCATCATCAGCCATAGGTAATATAGTATTTTCTTTTTCCATTATAGTAAAGCTAGAGTTAGTAAATATGGAAGAAAAAATTGAAGCTGTTTCTATTCCTATATATCCTCCCCCAATAACTAAAACTTTCTTACCTTTATTGATTTCATCTATAAATTCTTGAAATCTAGGTCCCCATAAATCCCTATTTGTTAAAACATAAGGATTATCATAAAAGAAATTAACAGGAGACGAACCTGTTGCAACCACCAAAACATCAAAATTATATTCCTTGTTATCTATCACTATTTTATCTTTCTTTACTATGGCTTTAGAATATAAAACTTCAATATCCGCATTCTTTAAATTATATTCTATACCTTTTCTTATTGTGTTAACAGCTCTCCTTACATTATCAGATATTACTTTGGTATCTACAGGAATTTCTTGTTTAAGAATTTTCCTAGTTTTGGTATATAGTTTAGCTATATTGTAAAGAGATTTAGAGGGAATACATCCTAGATTAGTACATTCTCCTCCAAGAAATCTATCTTCAATTATTCTTATTTTACCTTCAAATCCCATTAATCTAAGTTCAGTTGCTACTTTGGTACCTCCTGCTCCAGCTCCTAATATAAATATTTCTTTTGTGTTCATAACTACTATACTTTCTCCTCTATAGATTGAGAACCTATGTAAGATAAAACGATTATATCAGCTACAAAGTTTGGAAGCATTGCTAGAAAAGTTAGAGAACAGAAGAATACAAGCGGAGATAAAAGTCCTAACGCAACACCTAATAAAATACTAATAAAAATAACAAAAATACTAGTTGTAATATTTCTTAATAATGAACTGTATACATTTTTAAATATCTCTCCAAAACTAGTTGAATCATCATATAAATATAAAAAGTAATACCTAACAACATTTGCAACAACAATAGAGAATATATAGAGAATATTTAATATAGCAACAAAAATTGAAGGCTTATTAGCTAAAACATCACCCCTAAGTAAAAAAGAAAAACCTAAAAGAAAAATAATAAGCAAAAATAAAATAAAAGGAGCTAAAATACCTAGCATGTAAAAAAAGATTTTAAAACCTTTTAAATAATACCCCAAAATATTAAAATCATCTATTACTATATCATTTGAATTTTCTTTGCTTTCCTTTATCTTTTGTGCAATTTTTACAGACAAAGCTAACGCTACAAAAAAACTTGTACCTAAAGTTAACAAGGAAACAATTGGACTTGCTAAAATAGAAGATATAACAATAGGTTTTATATTTGCTTTTATTATTTCCATTGAGAAACTTATCCATGAATTATTCATAATTAATACCTCCTTTGTTTTTCATTATATTCATCTTATCAACATAACCGCAACAAATGAAAGGAAAACGGTAATAAAATATAATAATATGGCTGCCTGCTTCTGATTTAAACCAAAATCTAACAACTTATGATGTATATGCTCCTTATCCGGATGAAATATATTCCTCTTTTTTATTATCCTTCTTACTATAGCCCAAGCTGTATCAATTATTGGTAAAGCAAAAATAATAACCGGTACCAACAAAGAAATAACCGTAACTTTTTTGAAATACCCTAGTAAAGAAAATATACTCATAAAAGTACCTATAAACAAACTGCCGGTATCACCAAGAAAAATTTTAGCGGGATTAAAATTGTATTTAAGAAAACCTATTAAGCTCCCACTTAATGCAAAAGCAAAAACTGCTAAAACAGTTTGCCCCTGAATAACCGCAATCACTCCTAAGGTAAACCCAATAATACCACCTATCCCAGATAGCGCCCCATCCATCCCATCTATCAAATTTATAGCATTAATTAAACCTACTACCCAAAAAACGGTAAGTAAATAACTAAAAACCTCACTCCATACCCCTCCCCCTAATATAGGTAAACCCGATAAAAAAGATATCTTACTACCCGTAAAATATAAAACATTACCTATTAATAATTGTGATAAAAGTTTTTCTTTAGCACTTAATCCAAAAGTATCATCCCACAAACCTACCAAACTAATTAAAAACAAAGAAAAAATTATACCCAAGATCTGCAAGAAATCATAATTAAAATATTTAACTTTAAAAAATTCTGGTTCAAACCATAAAACAAGAATTCCTAAAATTAGTACCGTAAAAGTTATTGAAATAATTACAGCTATTCCACCTAATCTTGGAACGGGCTCTTTATGAATCCTTCTTTCATCAGGATTGTCAACTATTCCATATCTCCTACAAAACTCTATAACTTTAGGAGTTATTAATAACGTAATAATTAAAGAAAGAAAAAAAACAAAGAAATAAACAATCATTCTAGCAAGTTTTTACTTTTTTTTCTATATCCGAGATTTTTTCTATTCTTTTTTTATGTCTACCACCCTCAAAAGGGGTAGTAAGAAATGTAAAGACTATATCTTTAGCTAACTCAGATCCTAGTATTCTTCCTCCTAAGCAGAGTACATTAGCATCGTTATGAAGTCTTGCTAGTTTTGAAGTTGTAGAATTGTAACACAGTGCAGCTCTTATATTTTCAAATTTATTAGCAGCTATGGACATACCTATTCCCGTACCACATATAAGTATTCCTACGGATTGCTCATCTTTTTGTACTTCTTGACAAACTTCTTGAGCATATATAGGGTAATCACAACTATTTTCTGAGTAAGTACCTTTGTCTACTATTTCTATATCAAAATTGTTTACGATGTAATCGATTAGTAGTTTTTTAAGGCTAAATCCTGCGTGGTCACTTCCGATGTATACTTTTTTAATCACAACAGTTGCTCCTTTCTTTTTCTTCCCTTTTCTTCGGGGTGGTGGGATTTGAACCCACGACCTCCACGTCCCGAACATGGCGCTCTAGCCAGGCTAAGCTACACCCCGCTATTATTAGCTTATTTTACAAATTTTTCTAAATTCTGTATCAAAACCTCCGCTTTATCTCCTCCTACCTTACTATAAACCACCTTTCCTTCCTTTATTATAAATATAGTTGGTATATATCTAACTCCCAAATTATAACTTAACTGAGGCTTCTCCTCCATCAATACGGGATACACTATATTTTTTGATTTTATAAATTCTTTTATAGATCTTTCATCACCACTTGATGAACTTAACACCGAGAAAAATAATACCTTATCTTTTAATTTGCTGTTACTTTGTAAGTTTTGATAGAATTTATTTAACTCAGGTATAGATCTTACACATGCTGGACACCAAGTTTCAAAAAACTCTAAAACTATAATTTTATCCATATAATCTTTAAGTAGAACTTCCTTACCAGTAACCATATCTTTCATTGGCGGAGCGTATTTTATATAATTACTCACATCTTGCCCATTAGTGTTCCAGAATACAAAACCTAAAATTACAAAGATACCTAGAACAAAAGGCAGGAATTTTTTTATCGGTAATAATTTATTCATTTATATCACCTCCTTTTTTAGTATTATTTCCTTTTAGAAATAATCCTCTTATCTTGAAATACTCTTTATCTTGAAAATCTCTTTTATTTTGAAAATCCTTAAGAAACAAAAAGAAGTCTTAAAGGAACGTTATCAATATTAAGGACCTTCCTTAAGGTGTTACTTAAATAAGATTTATAGTTATCTGGGAACTTGGTAATATTAGTGTAGACTTTTAAAGTAGGTATATCTTCTTTGTAATATTTTACATCTTTTATTTTTATTCTTTTTTTCTTACCATTTTCTTGAATGGCAGGTAAAGATAAAGTTATGTTTTCCATTAACTCTTTAAGATTAACATTAGATAAATCGGTTTCCAACTGATCATTTATTGTAATAAGAGAGTAAAGAATACTATCAATTTGATAGCCAGTTTTTGCACTTACGAAAACCACAGGAGCATAAGGTATTAAATAAAGCTGCTCTTTTATAGAATTAGCTAATTCATACTTAAGATTCTCCGTAAATTGATTGCTAAATTTTTTACCAAGCTTATCTTTATACTGTTCTATTACAATATCAAACTTATTTGCAACAACGATACAACTTTTTTCATTTTTATATATTTGATAAGCAATTCTTTTATCTTGACGGGTTAAACCCTCTGAAACGTCTATTACCAGTAAGACTATGTCTGCATATTTTATTGTCCCCAAAGCTCTTGTAAGAGAATAAGCTTCAAGTTTTGAAGACACCCTTGTCTTTCTTCTTATACCAGGAGTATCTATTAATATGAAATTACGCCCATTATATTCAAAAGGAATATCAATACTATCCCTTGTTGTACCTAATATTTCGCTTACAATAAGCCTTTGGTCGTTTAGAAGAGAATTTATAAGAGAAGATTTACCAACATTGGGTCTTCCTATAAAACCAACTTTTTTACCC
>JBKBIY010000140.1:0-2774 GCA_046294045.1 bacterium
AAGAATGGTTGGAAAAACAGGAGTAATCACTATAGAAGAATCAAAATCTTCTCAAACAACCCTTGAACATGTAGAAGGTATGCAGTTTGATAGAGGATATATCTCTCCATATTTCGTGACTGATGCAGAAAGAATGGAAGCAATTCTAGAAAATCCTTATATCTTAATAACTGAAAAGAAAATAGCCGCAGTTAATGATGTATTAGGAGTATTAGAGGTAGTGGTTAAAGAAGGAAAACCTTTACTAATAATTGCTGAAGATGTGGAAGGTGAAGCTTTAGCAACATTAGTTGTAAATAAACTGAGAGGTGTATTAAATGTTTGTGCAGTTAAAGCCCCAGGATTTGGTGACAGAAGAAAAGAAATGCTAAAAGATATAGCAATACTAACCGGAGGTCAAGTTATAAATGATGAACTCGGAATAAAATTAGAAAATGTAAAAAGCAATACCTACTTAGGAAAAGCAGAAAAAGTAAAGGTTACAAAAGAAAATACAACAATTATTGGTGGAAAAGGAAATGAATCCGAAATTAAAGCAAGAATAGAACAAATAAGAAAACAAATTAAGGAAACTGATAGTGAATTTGACAAAGAAAAACTTCAAGAAAGATTAGCAAAATTAACAGGTGGAGTTGCAGTTATAAAAGTTGGTGCTCCTACAGAAACTGAACTAAAAGAAAAGAAATTGAGATTCGAAGATTCATTAAATGCAACTAAAGCAGCAGTAGAAGAAGGAATAATACCCGGCGGAGGTACCGCTCTTATAAGAACCATACCAGCTCTAGAAAAATTAGAAAAAGAATATTCCGGAGATATGGCTTTAGGAATAAGAGTTGTAAAGGCTTCTCTAGATAAACCACTTAGACAAATAGCAGAAAATGCAGGTTATGACGGAGGTTCTATCGTAGAACAAGTTAAGAAATCCCCGTCCACACACGGTTTTAATGCACTTAATGGAGAAATAGGAGACATGTTCAAAAATGGAATAATAGATCCTGTGAAAGTAACAAGAAGTGCATTAGAGCATGCTTGCTCAGTTGCTGGAATGGTATTAACCACCGAAACTGTTATAGCAGAAATACCTGAAAAAGAAAAAGATAAAGGTATGTCTCATAATCACCCACCAATGGATTACTAATATCACTTCTAAGGAAACAGGCTTTTAAAAAATAAAGGGGGTTTTAAAACCCCCTTTATTTTTTATTGTTTTTTTATTTTATTGTTTTTTTATTTAATTATTTTTTAATTCCAAAGCTTTTTTAACTGCCTCAGCGGGATTAACAAGTCCAGCACCAACCGAGTAATACGAAGCTCCTTTAACAGGAGTGGCAGTTTGCTTTAGTATATCTTTTACTTGTTGAGGAGTAAGGTTAGGGTTAGCTTGAAGCATAAGAGCTACTACACCAGCAACTATAGGAGTTGCCATAGAAGTACCAGAAAGTAACCAATAATAATCTCCGTATTTTATAACGGGTTCTTTATCTATGGTTGAATTTGGGCTCCTAAGGCTTACAACTTCTACACCAGGGGAGGAAATATCCGGTTTAGGGTATTTGTCTACAGGGGTAGGTCCTTTTGATGTAAAGAAAGCTGGAGTGTCGTCTTCAAGAGAGGGAGTATTTTTGTCATCATAAGCTCCTACGGTGATAGCGTACTGGCTAATACCGGGGGTACCTATTGTTTCAGAAAGAGGACCACTATTACCTGCTGCTATAACAACAACAAGCCCAGCTTTGGTAGCATCCTCAACAGCTTTTGCTATTAAATCATCCTTTTCCTTTATTACACTGCTTGCACCCAAAGACATTGAAAGAACCCTTATATTGTATTTATCTTTATTTTGTATTGCCCAGTATATAGCTTTGATTATGTTTGATAGACTACCGGAGCCCTGTTTATCAAGTACTTTAATTCCGATAAGATTAGCTTCAAAAGCTGGTCCTTTGTAGTTACCTTGAGCTTTTGTTCCGTCTCCCGCAACTAATCCAGCGCAATGAGTACCATGTCCATTATCATCATAGGCATTTTCAACACCATTTTTATTGTTAACAAAATCAACAAATTCTATTATTCTGTTTTTTACGTCAGGATGAGGATATATACCGGTATCTATAACAGCTACAGTAACACCTTTACCTGTTATTCCTTGTTTCCATACTTCATCCGCCTTCAAGACTTCTTTTACTACATCTATTCTATGAAGATGGTGAGGTAATTTATTTTTTTGAGAAGTTAATTCTATAGGTTTATAGTAATTTATTTGGGAAGTGTTAAGCTTTTTTTGATCGTTTAAATAATTTTGTAGGTATGTTTGACTTTCAGTTTTATTTGAAAATCCTAAATATTTATGAATTACATTTTTTATTTTATCTACGATCATTTTTACTACCTCCCTTATATATCTCTAAGTTGTATTGGATTATTTTATTTAAAAAGGGATTCAAAAGGTAATAGGAGTTATTTCTAATATCTTCTCTTATTTTGTTATTCCATTCCAATGATTTGATTTTATCCTCATCTTGAAAATTTTCTAAAGATATGGTTAAATATGGTTTTTCTTTTCCATTGTCTATTCCGCTTGGACTAATCAAAATTAAATAAGAAACCATTCTTGGATATTTTAAAGTAAAAACTGTTGCAATATGACCACCCATAGAATTGCCCACTATAACAACTTGTTTGATTTTCAAAGCTTGTAAAAATTGGTAAAGAAAATCAGCCATTTCTTCGATAGAATAATTCTTTTCTCGTAGTTTTGGAGTATTCCCTTGCCC
>JBKBIY010000141.1:0-2753 GCA_046294045.1 bacterium
TTATGTTTTCAAAAAAGCGGGATTGTGACTCATGAACACTAAGGGATACACTTTCTGCTTTTGGTTGACCAAAGTATTTATCATAAGGTAGATAGTAATCATAAAGCCCATGTCCTAATTCGTGAAGTGTGCCAAATATAGCTGATTCTAAGTTATTGTATCTTGTTGTAATTCTTATGTCATAGGGTGATATTGTTTTTGCAAATGGATGAGAAGTAGGATCTAATCTAATATCTAAGTTACTAATCTCTTTTATCATTAATTTACAAAATTGTTCTAATTTAGTTTTTTCAAAACTTATTTTTGTTAGATCAAGATTATTTGATTCATTGTGGTATTTAGATATAAGTTTTTTAAGATTTGTTTTTAAGGGGATGAAAATGTTTTCTATTTCTTGTGGAGTTATGTCTATTTCGTAGTTTTGTACGAGTGCTTCATAGGGTTCTTTTTGATATCCCCATTTTTCTATCATTTCTTTATTTATTTCTATTATTTTTTTTAGGTAAGGTTGAAGAATTTTGAATTTTTTTTCTTTTTTAGCTTTTTCCCATGCTTGAAGTGAAGAAGGTATTAACTCTGATAGTTTACTAATCAATTTTGTAGGAATTTTTTTATTTCTTTCGTATTGATATTTCCACCATTTTATATTAACCCATTCTGGGGAATATGGTTCATATTCTTCATGGTTTAATGATTCTATTAGTTTACCGTAGGCTTTAGAGGTTTTTATTTTATGGGTATATTCTGTGATGAGTGCTATTTGTTTTCCTCGGTAGGGTGCGGCTTGTGAAGGCATGCAAACTCTGTCATCCCAAAATAACAAACTTAATATACTTTCGTAATGTGAAAGTTTTTCGTGTATTTTTAATAGCTTTTTATAGGCAGAATTTTGAGTTTTTATCATTGAACTCCTCCTTGATTTTTGGTTTAGTTTCCTACTTTAAAAAAATTATTTCTAATTTTTCTATTTTCCTTTAGTTGGAAATATTTTTAAACTTAGCTCGAAAAAGGGTTATATTTTCTTTTATGATGTAATAATTATAATTTTCATCGGAATCTGTTTCTATAGAAATTGTATTTGAAATAATAGTGTAGTTTTTAGGAATTGCTAAGGTAATTTCTTGTAATCCTAAAGGATTATGCACTTCTGCTTCAAGAATGTTGTTCTTAATTTTAAAAGTGTATTTTGTTTGCAAAAATCTAAGTAAAAATTCTGCAAAATATTTCATAGGCTTTACTTTTATATATCCGTTTTCTTGTAATTTTTCTGCTTTGTTTATAAAGTTTTTTATAGCGTATGGATAGTGGGGTATATCATAGGGATGTGAGTAAAATAATCTAACTACTCTTTCATTTTTGGTGTAATCAAGAAGATCTAGTAAAAACTTTTCGACTTCTTCTTCGCTTTTTTTATTTTTCCACATTTCAAATAATGAGGCACTTTCTTTGTAATTGCAGACAGGAAACGCTATAACGTTTTTAGATACCATTTTTCCATCAAAAAATGTTCTATTTGGGGATGAACCTGTATCTCCTGCGTAATAGTAAGCCATTATTCCATGTTTTTCAAGTATTTGGGTTTTTATAGGTTGAGGATGTACTCCATTAGGAGCGGAATACTCTTTAATTTCTTTTCCGGTTATACTTTGTAGGCATTGATTATTTTTTATGATGTAGTATTCAATTTGTTGTTGATTGATTTTTCCATCAAGTATGCCGTATGAGAAGTAATTATGTGCCCATCCTCCATGTGAACCTATTTCTCCATATTTTAGAATCATTTCTACATATTTTTTTCCTTTTCCACAGGCATCGAATCCCAAATTATCTCCTGGGGTGTCTCTAAATTCTCCTGCTGTTATGTGATTTGAAAATTCTAAATTTTGTCTAAAATATTTATTTTTTGTCATATTTGGTATTGATATCCAGTCTGAGTTGGCATCGATGTGCCAGTTTATGATTATTCCTCCTTTTGCTGAAGGTGTATTAGCAAGGTGAGGAATCGATATTATTTTAAATAAAAAACTTCTTAAAAAGGTTCTAAGTATAAGATCGTCTGAGTAGGCTTTTAGGTATCCTAAGGGAAGATTTACAAACATAATTTTTCCTTTTTTATAATTTTTAAGAGTTGAAATTGGTATAAGTTTACCTTCTTTAGATATTGTGGTTGCTAATATTTCTGCTGAAGGATCTATTAACTCAGCAACTGCAACTGGATATTGTAGTTTTCCATAAGAGTAACCTTTTATTATTTTGCTTTCTTCATCTATTTTTCCTGGGGTGATTTTTATAATATCTTTTCTATTTACTTTTACATAAGTGTTTATATAAGAATTTTCTTTTAATTTTGTATATTGACAGTAATTTACTCCTGCTAATTCACTGAATACTGGTTTATCTAGATAAGCGGATTTATAGTTCTTTATACCTGCATCGTAGACTATTAAAATATTTCCTCCTTCCTCTAAGTATTTTTCAAACCATTTTTTAGAATCTGGATTAATACGTTGTGCTATTCCATCTGGTAATATTACTGCTGGATGGTTATTTATAAATTCATTATTTATGGGTAATGAGCAAAGGGTGGGATAATCTATAATTTTGTAAGGTATACCTTCTTCTTCCATAACACTCTTGTAAGCTTCTAGAATGTAAGTTTTGTCTCTTAAGTCGTCGGGATTTATTCCTAAAAAAATAGAAAAATTTTCTGATTTCGAATATTCGTAATAAAAGTAGATTTTTTTTACAATCAT
>JBKBIY010000142.1:0-2748 GCA_046294045.1 bacterium
GGAGTGACTGGCAATGATGTCCTTTTGTTAAGATATAATGACAACGGTACTCTTGACAACTCCTTCGGTAACAACGGCTTCGCCATCTTTGGTGATAATAACAATGTAAATGATGTAGCCTCCGCAATGGCTATTCACAATAATAAAATCTATATCGCGGGAGTGACTGGCAATGATGTCCTTTTGCTAAGATATAATGACAACGGTACTCTTGACAACTCCTTCGGTAACAACGGTGTAGCTACTTTTGATTACAACAATAGAGACGATAATGCTCGCGCAATCGCTTTTGACAATAATTACATCTATCTCGCGGGATATACTTTAGGTGGAAATTCTGATGTTCTTTTACTAAGATGCGATTTTAATGGTAACCTTGATATCTCCTTCGGTAACAACGGCTTCGCTACCTATCACAATGCCAATGAAATCGCCTACGCAATGGCTATTGACAACAATTTCGTCTATCTTGCTGGAGATATTTACCAAAACAGTGAATACAATACCCTTCTTTTACGATTTTTTAAGTAATTGAATTGATGTTGGTTTAATCAATTGGGGGGGCTGTTTTGCCCCCTTCTTTTATTATTAACTTGCCTTATAAACTATGTTTTCAATTCTTCCTGTTCTTGTTATTGCATCTTCTATTATTTTCTTGTTTTCTAAGGCTATTTTTACTTCTTTTTCAACTTTACCTATTCTTTCCGAAAGTTTCACTAATTCTCTTGATAAAACATCTACTCTATTTGATAAACCATCTATTCTATTTGATAAAATATCTATTCTATTATTTAAATGCATTGACATTGCTTCCATTCTCTTGTTTGTCTCATCTATTCTTTGATTTAGACTCTTATTTATTTCATCTATTCTGTTGTTTATTTGCATAAACATTTTTTCCATTTTGTTGTTTGTCTCATCTATTCTCTTGTTTGTTTCGTCTATCCTCTTGTTTGTTTCGTCTATTCTATTATTTAACTGCATAAACATTGTTTCTATTTTTTGATTTATACTTCTTACTTCGCTTTCTAAATTACTCTGTCTTTCTAATATACTTTCTATTGCTAATTTAAATCCTTCTAGCTGTCCCGATACGCTATTTTTAAAATCTCTTAGTTCTTGTTTTACTTCGGCTGTTATTATTTCTTTTACCTTTTCTATTATTGTTTGTATTAATTGACTTGCTTCCATTTTTTCACCTCCTATTTCTTTTTTCTTTCCAAAATCTAAAATTTCCCTCTTTTTTTCTTTAGTGTACCGTTACAACTAATTTTCCTGCAAAGAAAAAAGGGTTTAGCTACAAAGAAAAAAGGGTTAAAACAGCTATTTAACTAGTTATTATTGGGGCGAACGATAGGTGTGAGAGAAAAGACGCACTTACTAATCTACTGTCTTAGGTCTCTAACTTACCACTTGTTATAAAAGTGGTTGCGGGAGTGGGATTCGAACCCACGACCTTTGGGTTATGAGCCCAACGAGCTGCCACTGCTCCATCCCGCGCTACCTCTATACTATTTCTATAATCAATAAAAAAATCCTTTTTAAGCAAAATTTTTTTAAATGAAATTTTTTTAAATGAAATTTTTTTAAATGAAATTTTTTTAAATGAAATTTTTTTAAATGAAATTCTTTTAAATGAAATTCTTTTAAATGAAATTTCTTGAACAAAGTTTAACGAAAGTTTATAAACAAAAATTCTCTTTGATGAATTCTCTTTGATGAAATTTTTTCAGATTAAATTTTTCAAATCAACTTTTCTTGGATAGCATAAACCATATTTTTTAAGAATTCGAAAGCTAATAACATAGCGTTTTCGTTAATATCGAATCTAGGGGAGTGATGAGGATTTCCTTTTCCAGAACCAATAGCAACATATAATCCCGGTACTTTCTGCAAAACAAAAGCCATATCCTCTGAACCAAATGTCTTAAAATCCAATAAATTCTCTTGCCCTACTAACTTAACTCCAACTTCCTTACCAATTTGATACAACCGTTTATCATTTATCAAAACTGGATAACCAAATTCATACTTAAGTATGTACCTAGCTGAATAAGTATTACAGACATTTTTTAAAATTTTTTCAAATTCTAGAGCAATTTGTTTTCTTGTTTCTTCACTAAAATTTCTTACAGTTCCTTTTAGGACACATTTTTCAGGAATAATATTGGTAGCACTACCAGCGTTGATATAAGTAAAAGTTAAAACATAATCTTTAAAAATTCTGGGGAAAAGGTTATATATTTGGTTTATAAATGATGAGGCGGTAAGGATAGGATCAACTCCTAAGTAAGGAGTAGCAGCATGAGTACCTTTACCGATTATTTCGATTTCAAAGCTATCTGAGGAAGCCATTGTTGGACCATAATTTAGAGCTATTTTTCCATATTCTAGATCATTCCATACATGAATTGCTAAAGCGTAGTCTACGTTTTCTAAAACTCCTTCTTCTATCATTTTTTTAGCCCCAGCCCCACCTTCTTCCGCCGGCTGAAACATATACTTTAAATTAACTTTCAATCTATCCCTATTTTCGTAAAAATATTTTACCAGGGATATAAGTACTGCCATATGAGCATCATGCCCACAAGCATGCATAACGTCTTCATGTAAAGATCTATAATCACATTCATTTTCCTCTTTTATAGGTAATCCATCCATATCAGCTCTTATCAATATTGTTTTATTACCATTGTTATTTAGATATCCTACAACACCGGTAACAGCCATTCTCTCTATCTTATCTAC
>JBKBIY010000143.1:0-2747 GCA_046294045.1 bacterium
TGTTAATAGTAAGATACCTTTTTTATCTTTCATTTTATCACCTCCTGTTATTATTATTGCTAAAAAATCCTAAAATTTTTTTAGGTAAAAAATAGTGATATAAATCAGTAAATTTACCAAAAATATTTTTAAGATTTTAGGGGTGAAATTGTTAATATAGTAGGAAGGGGTGTAGGTGAAGGTTACATAAGTGTGGGGGTTAAAAACACCACCTTCGCCGATTTTACCTTTCCATTTCTAAATATTCTCTTTCAAATAGAATAGATGGTTTAACAAGAGAATTGTCGAAACTTTCAGAAAGAATGAGTAAAGAAAAATAAAACATAGTTTATAAAGCAAGTTAATAATAAAAGGGTATTTTACCCGAGAAATTCGTTCTAGCAAGATAGACAAAGTTGTTGTGAATAGCCATTTAATTATCCCCTTAATAAAACTAAAACCCGCTGATTTTTGTAGTTTTAGTATGGTTTTCCTATTACTCCACTTGTTGATGGTTTTCACTTGTTAATGGGTTTAAAACTTCACGTATTATTTCACTAATTTTATCTTTAGATAAGCCATTGGGAATTTTGATTTTGATTGAGTTTTTATCTTGTATTATCTGCGTTGAAAGTTTGTTGTTGATAATGAATCTGTTATAAACTATTTTTAGTTATAAACTATTTTTAGTAAATTTGTTAAAAATTTTTATTTAAAATTTTTCAATCTTCGTTTTTTCTAAAAAGTTCTCTATTAAGAGCCGACATTACTCCCATATCCGCCATATCCAAAGGATAAAGCTCACCATTTAAAAAAGAATTCATTATAGGATCCTTTCTTAAATTTGGAGCATATACACCATAACTTGTCATCAAAGGAGAATAAGGATGCACCGGATTCATTGCATTAACTAGTAAATTGTTTAAAGAATTAAACATACCGCTAGGATTAGAAAAAAGCGAATTCATTTGATTTGGGTTCATAGAATTTAAAGTGTTTATTAAACCAAAATTAGAGTTATTAATCATTCCTACAGGATTCAAATTAACAGGATTTAGATTAAAAGAAGAAGTAGGAATTGAAGTTATTTGAATATTTGGATTTTCAGAGTTAATGGTATTTAGATTATTAAAGCTTAAAGTGTTTGTTCCTATACTTGTGACAGATGTTTCAGTGGTATTTACGGAAGAATTATTTTGTGAAATATTTGTTTGTTGTGGTATGATTGGAGGTGCTGAGTTATCAGGTGGTAATATTTCTGATTCTTGTAATTTTTTAAGAAAGTCTTCACTAGAAGAGTCTTTAGCTAAGTTTTTATTTTCCTGAGAAGAAGCTATGGCTGAGGCTGAAAAATTCATTACCTTGCTGTCACTTACCTGCATAGCTATTTTGTATTTTTGTTGAGCTTCCTCTAGTAATTCCGTTTTACCCTCTCTCATGTAATTTACTATTTGGTCTACTAATCTTTTTCTTTCCATTTTTAATTGTTCCAAATCAAGTTGCTCTATTTGCTTTTTATAGTTTTCAAGATTTTGATTTAAAGAGATAGTTTGGGTTGAATTTTTTTCATTGGATGTATTTAAAGATCGGTTGATTAATTTTTCAAATGGATCATTAGATGTAAAGGAATTACTAAAAGAAGATGTTGGTATAGAAGCATTTGTTAAAGGTTGGCTTTGAAATATTGGGGCTGTGGTATTTGTATTAGTAAAATTAGGATTTGGTATGTTACTCATTTTTTCCCCTCCCTCGGTTCCATCTTTAATTTGTATAGAAATAAAATTTTAAATTTGCTTTAAAAAATTGTAAAAAAAATGTTAAAATGGGTTATCCAATAAATTACTTACATTTGCACCGACATTAACTAATAAATGGATTTTGATTATATTGTCAAAAATTATTAATAAATATCTGGGAGATAAATATCTGGGAGATAAATATCTAGGAGATAAATATCTAGGAGATAAATATCTAGGAGGGTAAGGAGAAAGAACATGAGTTTTACGGAGTTAGAAAATGTCTTAAAAAATAAAAAAATTGCAGCAGTCTTCCCAGGTCAAGCAAGTCAATATAAACAAATGGGAATCAATTGGTATAAATCATTTAGTAAATTCAAAAATACCATAGATTACATTAATCAAAAAATAAAACAAGAATATCAAAATTATTTAGAATCAGATTTGTTTGAAATTCTTGAAAATGAAGAAAAATTAAATCTAACATTGTATAGCCAAATCTCTATTTTTGCGGTTTCCATAGCTTCATATGAAACCTTTATAGAATTTATGGACCCTGATCAAATTGTTTGTTTTACAGGACATAGTTTAGGGGAGTATTCAGCTTTGGTATGCTCAAAATCCCTAACACTTGATCAAGGAATAGATCTCGTAGTCAAAAGAGGATATTTTATGAATAACTACAGTAAAAATGGTACCATGTTTGCAGTTATTTACCAATTTAACACCGAAAAAATAGAAAAATTACAAATGCAGTCATAGCAAATTATAACTCTTATAACCAACTTATAGTATCCTGTTCTTATGAAATTTCCGAAACTCTAAAACAAAACATAAAAAGCCAATTTGATAACTGTAAAATAGTACCTTTAAGGGTTTCGGGTGCTTTTCATAGCCCCCTAGTTAATCAAGCAAATGAATATCTTAAAAATGAAATAGAAAAGATAACCTTCCTAAACCCCATAAAACCCGTATTTCTTAACATTACCTCATCCCCTTATACAAATGGACTACAAATAAAAGAATCCATGA
>JBKBIY010000144.1:0-2695 GCA_046294045.1 bacterium
GACTGCGTAGAAACTCCGTTGTGGTTTGGTTGTTTAAGAGTTAGAAAAACTTATGTCAAAGAACTATTCTTTTAAAACTTAGACTAAACCTAATCTCTTTTTAAATTCAATACGCATTTCTTCTTTGGTTTGCTTTTTTGCAAAACCACTTTTCTCAGCCTTATCTAATATGGCTTGGACTTTTTCGATTTGGTCTTTTGTCAGTTTTGATTCATCCATATTTATATTTTTTCAATCTTTCCGGTAGGCAAAACTTTAAAATCAATCCCTTCTACAAATGCCGTGAATTGACTATGATTCATTTTTCTTGTGGGTTTATTTTCTCCTAATTTAAATCCCCCATCAGGTTTAAAATTATCTTTTTTTATTTCATCAGCTTTTCTTGCTTCTTTGAAATATCTTAACATAATTATACCAAATTCATATAATTTACTAGCTACAACTTGCCTCTGAATTGACAAACCTTCGATTATATAAATTCTCCCCTTCAAATCTTGTATTTCAGCAATGTCGTTAGGTTTTTCAAGATCTTTATCATAGAAAACAACTTGTTGACCTCTTTTTAAAACAACATCTATGTTGTTTCTTTTTTCAATTGGAATTAAAACCTTCTTACCTTTTACTTCTTTTTCTTTATTTAGTGGATAAAATCCTTGTCCATTTTTTATAAGTTTCGCTAAGTTAAAATTATTGATTAGCTCAAATTCTCTTTTTCCGTCTAACTCATATATCGCCATTGCATAGTTCTCATCATTTTGCCCATATACTTTTTGCTTATGCTCGTGTCGAGATTTTGATAATAAACTATGTTTTTTAATTTTCAAAGGATTTTTTACGGAGTTGGCATAAATTCTGACTTTATTTATCGGCACTTGTTTTTCTTCATTCATCCAAACCTTCTTGTTTTCTGCAAATTTATTTTTTTGTTGAGGGTTTGAAGAAAGTAACAGCACTTTGTTCGCAACTGCTTCTTTGACTTTTTCTTTAACGGTTTCATCAACAATATTTTCAATATCATTGGCTTTTAAACTTTCTAAATCTTTGCGAATTACATATCGAATCTCTTCTGTATTTAATGGGTTTTTGATTGCACCATAAATACTATCTTGATGCAGAGAACCTCTAATTGTGTCGCCTTGTTGTAATCTTGGAATTTTTTCTCCTTTTTCGTCAAGCTTGTAGATTACTTTTCCATTAGCATCTTTTTTTGGTATTGCTTTTCCTTTTGCATCACGCTCTATTTCTGCAACGTATTGTTTTTTCCCCCGCACTCTAACAATCTTTTTAGATTGCTTTTTAACATTATCTGGTGTGTAATGTGAAACCAAAATTTCTTCTTCTATCTTAAGCAAATCTTCTTTGAAGGTTTTCCAAGGCTTTGCCTGTTCAATAATAGCTTTTGCTTCTTTTTTATTTTGCTCATCTTCTAATTTCCAAGCGTGAGCCAAAACATCATATTTATCTTTTGTCATGCAAGCAATTGTAATGGCATCAATAGTATGATGTGTATGCTTACTTCTATCTTTTGCTTTGTAATGTTTGAATCCATTTTCATCTATGAAGCTTTCTTGAATTCCCCACTGTTTTCTGAACTCAGCAACCATTCCTCCTTTTACACTTTCTACTCTTTTGAAATACGATTTCAAAAAAGCTTGCGAATATTTCGTTATAATCCCAGTATCTGGAATTTGGCTGTTTTTAAAGCCTACTTTTGGTTCTGTCCAAATAAAACGGTCGTACTTTCCTTGAAGATAATCTCGCTTTAAAGTTAGATAATGTCTCCTTCTGATTTTTTTATCTTTTACTTCTTTGGTAGCAGCGGCTTTAATGGATCGACTTAAAATTTCAATTTCTCTTGACAAATTATCTGCTTCTTCTTTCCAATGTGAAATGAAAGGTTTAATCATTTCATAATTAGAAAGCTCAATTGGCATTTTATTTCGTTTGTTATCTCTATTAAATTTTTGACTACATAGAGTTTTATTCATTTGAGAATTATCCTGAGAACGACTTCTTGGTATTGTATGCTCAATATCATAATCAGGATTACTTCCAATAATCTCACTGATTTTTATATTTTTACTTACTCCACCATTTATTGTTGCCTCATAAATTTCCATTCTATTTTGCTCAATCCAAAGTTGGTATCTTAAAATATCATCTTCGGTTGGTTCTACTTGTTTTTTACATTCTTCAAAATAGAGTTTCTTAATTTCTTTGATGGCTTCTTCTCTGAATTTTTTATTTTCATTTTGATAATCCTGAATTCCTTTTCTTTTATTAGCATCGTTCAATTCACGAGCCATTTCTATATGAATTCGTGTATTTTCATCCACTTGTCCTTCTAAAATCAAAGTATTCAATACTTTTCGCAATTGGTGTAAAGCCCGCATTGCCATTGGATTTTTAATCGAATTAGTTAATGGACTTCCTAAAACCACTTTTTCATTTCCAAATTCATCTTTAATAATTTTCTTTTTAAAGACTTCCATATCTGAGGGATGATAGAGCTTTTTTAGTCGTTTTGGATTACTACAAAAAACTTCGCCGTCTTGATTTTCTCCTGAAAGAAATTCCAAAACTTTTTCATCTAATCGTTTTACTTTTATAAATTCATATTTCTTAAGTTGTTCAATAAAAATCGGTAATAAGTTATCGAGAATTACTTTTTGTTCAGATTCGTTTTCAATGATTT
>JBKBIY010000145.1:0-2655 GCA_046294045.1 bacterium
TATTTCCTGGGAAGTGCAAGCTACTGATTATCCTATTATAGATCCTAATATTCCTCCTTATGAGCCACGAGGATGCCCACGAGGAATATCCACAAGTTGGTATATCTATAGCCCGATAAGGGTTAAATATCCTTATATTCGTGGAGTTTTCTGGGATCTCTTTAAAGAAGGGATGAGTAAATATAATGATCCTGTAAAAGCTTATGAATATTGTGTAGAAAATGAACAAAATAGAAAAAAATACCAAAATGCACGTGGCAAAGGGGGATTTAGAAGAATTTCTTGGGATGAAGTAGCCGCTATAATTTCTGCTTCCTTAATTTATACTATTAAAAAATATGGTCCTGATAGGATTTTAGGATTTACTCCTATTCCTGCTATGTCTATGATAAGCTATGCTTCAGGGGCAAGATTTTTGGAATTAATTGGTGGAGTAGCAATGAGTTTTTATGATTGGTACTGTGATTTACCTACTGCTTCACCTCAGGTTTGGGGAGAACAAACAGATGTAGCAGAAAGTGCAGATTGGTACCATAGTAAATTTATTGCTACCGTAGGATCTAATGTGTTAATGACAAGAACCCCTTGTTCTCATTTCCTTGTCGAAGCTAGATATAACGGTACAAAAGTAGTCGTTTTTTCTCCAGATTACAGTATGATTTCAAGACATGCTGATTGGTGGATACCTATAAAACAAGGCCAAGATCATGCTTTTTGGCTTGCTGTTAATCACGTTATACTTATTTTATCTGTTTTTTCCTTGAAAATGAAATCGGAAACTCCTAAGACCCAGGATTTTATGTTGCAATATTTTTCGGTATAATCACTTCCAGCTCCTTTCTTGTTTAAAAGTTTTGTTTCCTTTTTTTCTTTCCCTCCTCCCCCTACCCCTTAAAAATAAAATTCTTTTTTTAAGTTTTTTTACCTGTTTATAGGTAATTTTTCTTTACTCTTTCCAAGTCAGCGGTAACCATTATTTCCACAAGTTTAGGGAATTTGGTTTTTGGTTCCCATTTAAGTTCTTTATAAGCTTTACTGTAGTCACCTATTAGGATATCGACTTCAGCGGGTCTATAGAATTCTGGGGATACTTCTACTAAAATTCTACCAGTTTTTTTATCTATTCCTTTTTCATTTACGTCTTTTCCTTGCCATATTATTTCTATGTCAATTATTTTGAATGCTGTTTCTACGAATTCTCTTACGGAGTGTGTTTCACCGGTAGCTAGTATATAGTCATTTGGTGTATTTTGTTGTAGCATTAGGTACATTCCTTCTACATATTCCGGGGCATATCCCCAGTCACGTTTTGAATCTAGATTACCAAGTACTATTTTGTCTTGTAAACCGTATTTTATTTTTGCTACTGATAAGCTAATTTTTCTTGTAACGAATTCTATTCCTCTAAGTGGGGATTCATGGTTAAATAGAATTCCTGAGCAGGTAAATAAATTGTAGGATTCTCTATAGTTAATGGTAATCCAATGGGCAAAGAGTTTAGACACTGCATAAGGGCTTCTTGGGTAGAAAGGTGTTGATTCTTTTTGAGGTATTTCTTGAACTTTACCGAACATTTCACTGGTTGAAGCTTGATAGAATTTAGTATCTGGTTTTATGGTTTTTATAGCTTCGAGGATTCTTAAGGGACCTAGAGCGTTTACTTCGGCGGTAAGTATTGGCATATCAAAAGAGGATTTAACGAAACTTTGAGCTGCTAAGTTATAGATTTCATCGGGTTTTATTTCTTCTATTACTTTTTGGATGTTTGTGATTTCAAGTAGATCCAGGGGGATTATTTTAATTTTTTCGAGGATATTAAGTTCTTTGAGTCTCCAGAAGCTTCCTTCGCCGGTTCTTCTATCTGCTCCCCAAACTTCGTATCCTTTTTCAAGCAAGAATTTGGCAAGGTAAGCTCCATCTTGTCCTCTTATACCAGTTATTAAAGCTTTCTTCTTCATAAGCTTCGTTTTAATTATATTTGGCAAATTTTTGTTTGTTACCTCTAATTTTTACCTATGATAATAAAGCAAACAAAAACATCGTGAAGGTTTTGCTTAGATACTATAAATTAGTTAATTTTTTGAGAGGGGGTTACCCCCCCCCTCTATTTACGATAAAACATCTATCTGTAGTATCTTAAAAGAAGAGCGTTCCATTTATTATTTTGAAAGATATGTCCACCAACGTAGAGATAACCTTCCTTAATAGCAATCCCCGTAGCTTCCTCAGAAGTATTATGGTAAGTTACTACTCCGCTACCGTTAAAAGAATTATCAAGTTCACCGTTAGGTCTGTATTTAAGTAATAGTATATCTCTGTTGTTATTACTTAATATAGTAAATCCACCAATATATATATAACCAGCAGAATCAATTTTAATTTCGGTAGCTATATCGTCTCCACCTGAATCATAAGTAACAACACCAAAATTTCTAATAAACTCACCTCCAGGGGTATATTTTAATAGAAGTATGTCACTATTATTGTTTTGTATGGATGCACCAGTAATGTAAATATTACCTCTGGAGTCAAGTGCAATTGATTTAGAAGCATAAAAATCGTTTGGGTTTGAGTTACCATAAATAACTACCCCATCATTACCAAAATTTTCGTCACGTCGACCATCTGGTCTGTACTTTAGAAGAAGAATATTGC
>JBKBIY010000146.1:0-2627 GCA_046294045.1 bacterium
AAGAATTATTACTAAGGGTAGATAAGGAGTCAAAAAAGTTTGTGCTAGAAAACTTTTGATAATTTTTCATTAACTAATCTTTTTATGGTGTTAAATATTTTTTTTCCACTGTGTCTTATGAGTTTTGAATTTTCTAAGTTTTGAGTGTTATCACAAAGAAAATCATCTTCTATTACTTTCTCGTTTTTTAGGTCCTTATTTAGGTCCTTGTTTAGATCATTTTTTAAAACATCGTACTTAGGATCTTTTTCTTTGTATTTTTTTATTAATTCATAAGGAATTGGTTTGTTGTTAAATAGTATCCATTGCGATTCAATTCCGTAAGTTTTTAAGATTTTTATGTATTCTGATAAGTTTGTAGAAAGGAATTCATTAGGTTGATTTAGAAGGTTAGCAATGTAAAATTTTAATGCTTGCGATTTTCTGTATTCTTCTAGTAGTGGTTTAACTAAAAAGTTAGGTATTATGCTTGAGTATATACTTCCTGGTCCTATGATTATGATATCTGCTTTTTTTATAGCTTCCAAAGCTAAGGGATTAACGTCTTTATCTTCTATTCCTTCTAAAAAAACTTTTTCTATTTTTAAATTTGTTTTGTGTATAAATTCGTTAATAAATGTTTCTCCTTTTATTATTTGACCGTTTTCCATTTTTGCTACTAATGTTGCTCTTTTTTTACAGGAAACCATTGCTTTACCCTTTATTTTAAAGATTTGGTGAATTTTATTTGTGAATTCTTCAATATCTTTATTAGATAGGTGGTAAAGAGCTAGTAAGATAAGATTACCTAGAGCATGTTCTTTAAATTCTGCTCTATCAAATCTGTATTGAAATAGGCTTTCTAGGGTTTTATCCTCTGCTAAACTAGCTAAACAATTCCTCATATCTCCTAGAGGAATTATATCATCATAAATTTTTAATATTTTCCCTGTAGAGCCACCATCATCTGTAGCTGTTGAAATAGAGAATATTTCTAGATTTTGAAAATTTTTTAAATCCCTAAGGATAGCAGATATTCCACTTCCTCCACCTATTAAGACAACTCTTAACATTTCAATTAGAATTTATTTTTAATTTAGAATTTAAAGTAGGTTCCTATATTAAGTTTTCTATCTTTGGTTAAAGTGTCTCTATAACCTGCTCTTAAGTACCCATTTGAGAATATTTGATAATCTATGAAGGTATTTAGCTGTATTTTTGAAGGTCTTAAAAGTTCTGCAGTAAAATAGAATTTATTTGAAAGTTTTTTATCTATTGCTATTCCTAGTTCAGAATTTATTAATCCCATTCTGTAGCGAGTGTCCATTTTGTTATTCCAATAAGTTAGTTGCAAGTTAAGTTTTGAAGTTTTTCCAAGATCGAATATGCCTATTCTATAACCTTGTTTTGAATTCGGAAAAATATCAACATCTAGACTGACTGCAGGATTGTCTTGCTTATCTTCTATGCTTTCTATATAAGCTGTAGTATTTATGAATCTAAAATCTTCTGTTTTTAAAGTTTCTTCTTTAAGTTTTTTGGCGGGAGTAAGAAGAAAATCTGTGACTTCTACTACTTCTCTTAACTTGGAAATTGATATTTTTAAATCTTCTTTAAGTTTATTATCTTTAACGAGATCTTCAACTTTTTCTGCAGATTCCGCTAAACTTTTAGACATTCTTTTTAAATTTCTTAGAGTATCAATCAGATCTTCCTTTACGGTGGTATTTTTTATTAAATCTCTTATTTCATAGGTTATATCGTAAAGATTTTCGGATGTATTTTTTACGTTTTTTACTATCATTCTTAGGTCTTCCTTATTTTCTGAAAGAATTTGATCTACTTTTTGGGTAGAATTCGCTAGGTTAGTTCCGATTGTGTCTATTTTTGAGTTAATATTATCAACTGTTATTTTTGAAGAGATAAGTAAAAGATTAATATTACTTGAGATTATTGCAATATTTTTATCAAGTATTGATGTTAAGTAATTAATATCTTTTCTGGTGTCGTATATTAAAGCTCTAACATCATTTGTAAGTATGTTTACTTTATTAGGTAGATCCATTGCTTGGAGGGTTTGTTTAAAATATATAGCTGTGTTTTGCATTTCTTGAAAAGCTATGTATGTTTGTTTAAGAACTTGGTACCAATCTATCATTGGATATGTATTTCTGCTTTCGACATCACCATCTTGATAGTACTTGTTGTTAGGTACCGGCTCTATTACCAAATATCTTTCTCCCATTAATTGTCCAGCTATGTAAAAAATTGAATTTCTAGGTATCTTGTATTTTTTATTTACAATTATTTTTACTTTAACTGTGTAATCTTGTTGTATTGATAAGTTTTTAACTTTGCCTATTTCAATACCGGACATATATACTTTTGATTCTTCTGACAATCCTGAAACGTCTTTAAAAATTAGAAATAGAGAATAGTAATCTTGATAATTTTTAAATTTTCCTAAAGAAAAAAGCGTAAATACGGCAGCCATCAAACTTAGTATGAAGAATATTCCTATTTTTATGGTAAGGCTTTTGGGATGTTCCATTTTTATTTTTTTTATTTTTTTTGTTTATTCTGGGTTAGAAGCTAAGGGGAAGAATTTTAGGATGTCTTTTGCAAAGTATAGGTAAATGGAGCCGGTT
>JBKBIY010000147.1:0-2604 GCA_046294045.1 bacterium
CTATGCCATATAGAAGAGAATTAAAAAATGGTATCTCTATGTCTATTATATTTTTTTGATTTTTTTCGTCAACAATTGCTATTATAGACATAGGAATATTTGGTCCTTTTTTAGTTTCCCACATAGCTTCAAAAGCAGCCACTTTTGCAGGTTGATAATGATAAGCTACCATTGCTTGATAGTGCCCAGTTAAGAATTGAGCAAAAGCAGATAAAGCAAAAACAACGAAAGCTACTTTAAACATATTTTTTGCTAATTCCAAATTCTTCTTAGTTAACATATAGTAAGCTGAAATGGATGATACTAACAAAGAAGCAGTAATCCATGTTGCTACGGTTGTATGAAGCATCCTTGCTATTGTGGAAGGATTAAATATCGCTTCATACCAATTTACTATTATTACCTTGTCTATTTCGCCTGTAGCGGTTCTTATTATTTCGTATCCTGCAGGGGTTTGCATCCAACTATTCGTAGCTAGAATAAAGAAAGCAGATAAGTGAGTACCTAAAAATACCATCAAAGCAGAGAACCAATAAGCAAATTTCGAAATTCTTTTTTGACCAAATAGTAGTAATCCTATGAAAACACCTTCCAAGAAGAAGGCAAATACTCCTTCCGCTGTAATGGTTATTCCTATAAGATCAGCTGCTATTTTAGAGAATTTAGCCCAATACATTCCAAAAGCAAAACTTAAGGTAAAACCCGTTACAACCCCTACAATAAATATCACTGCCAGTATTTTAACCAGCAGCTTTGAAATTTCATTATATACCTCCTTCCCCTTTATAAGATACAAAGTTTGAAGAATTAATATTAGCAAAGCAAGACCTATTGTTACAGGTGGGAATATAAAGTGTAAAGTTGCAGCCAGCGCAAAATGGATTCTTGCCAGTATAAGTTCCATACTTATCCTCCCCCTTTCCAATATTACAATTCTATACGAAAGCACATAACTCCTCCAAAAAATGGAAAATATTTCAAAAAATTTTATATCTTCTTTTCTAGATTAACTCTTTAATTACCGTTTTAATCTGTGAAGTTACATTAGCTTTAAAACCATATAAAGGCTGGCTTAACTCATAATTAACATAAAATTTTTCAAAAACAAAATCAAAAACTTCTTCTACCTTCTTATCCTCAACATTATTTTTATCAATTTTCACTTTATCTATAGAAAAAACAATAAATTTAACATAATTTTCTAAACTTTCTTCAGACAACCTTAGAAAATCAATAACATCAGAATGATACTCGAAGTACATTATATGAGGTAACAAAAAATTTTTTACTTTCCTTGAAATAACTATCTCTTTTAATCTTTGATAAGAATCAACGTATAACTTATAACTTGAAAGAAATTCTGGTAAAACAAAGTTAAATCTATGATTTGGTATTCCCATACTTTCAGACATTACTAAAGCGTTATAATCGGAAACATAGAAAGAAACCGTGTCTCTGGTATGCCCAGGAGAATATATACATCTAACACCTTCACAATCGATAATAAATCCATTTTGGAAATCAAAAGTATTATCTAAACTAATTGGTACAAAATTTAGGTACTCTTTAGTTTCATTCCAAACAGAAGCCACCTCTTCAGAATCTTTATTGTTAAAATCTTCTATCGTCTTTAAAGCATTTTGAGATAATAAAACTTTATTTATGTTAGAATGACCATAAAACTTAACATCTGGAAAATATTTTTTAATAACCCAGGCTCCACCAATATGATCATAATGAGAATGAGTAAGGAAAACTTTGTTAAAAAGTTTTCTTTGACCAATTTTTTGGCACATTAAGTAAGCCCAAGCACTTACAGAACTATCAAATAAAACATCACCTAAAATATATAAAAAAGTATAAGGTGATCCAAAAACTTTACCAAAACCTGTTTCCTTTTCTCCAAAATTTTTAAAATATTCCTTTCTTATACTTTCCCCTTTTAATTCTCCCTTTAATTTTTGGTTTTCAATCATTCTTAACCCCTTTTTATTTTTTTAATAATTAAGCTTCTTCACTTTTTAAGCTCATTGTTTTTCCACTATACTTTTTCAATTCCTCCTTAGCTTCTTCACTATCAAGTAATGTACCTTTATTAGATATATAAACAGCTACTCCAAGAACAACTAAAGAAAATACAATAATACTTATCCTAGCCAAGAGATTTAAACTATCGAGGGTAGCAAGTACTGGAGCAATAAGTAAAGCAACAAGATTTATAACCTTTATTAAAGGATTTATAGCAGGACCAGTGGTATCCTTAAGAGGATCACCTACTGTATCTCCAACCACCGCAGCTTTATGATATTCAGTACCTTTACCTCCCAAAAATCCTTCTTCAATCTTTTTCTTAGCATTATCCCACAAACCACCGGCATTAGCCATATATACCGCAAGTAATTGTCCAACTAAGATAACACCACCTAAAAGTGCTCCCAAAGCTTCAGCTCCAAATAAAAATCCTATCAATATAGGAGAAAAAACACCTAGTATCCCCGGACCTACCAATTCCTTTTGAGCAGCAGCTGTAGCAATTGAAACACACTTTCCATACTCAGGTTTTGCCTTACCTTCCAATATACCACTAATTGTTCTAAACTGTCT
>JBKBIY010000148.1:0-2602 GCA_046294045.1 bacterium
AAAGATAATTATGGCCAAATAGTTCCATTTAAAAATGTAAAATAATATCCAGGGGATAGATAAGGACAGTACAACCACAAAAAGAAGGAATATGTTAAAGCGCTTTTCGAAAGATTTCTTTTTATATGAAGCTATTTCTTTGTATATCAAACTATTTAATTCCAGAAAGATTTCCTTTTCGTATTCCAGTGGATTTATATTCATTTTTTTGTATTTATTAACTACAGGGACAACTTTTTTTAAGATAATTTTATGTAAATTGGATGAGGAAATTTCAGAAAGCTTTTGCAAATTAAGGATAAAAGTATTCCAATATCCAGAGGTAACAAATTTTAAAATTAAACCAACAAGATGTATATCACGATTTTTAGCAAAAATATCAGTAACGAAATATATCTTTCCCATATCTATTAGAGATTCTATTGATTTCTTCATTTCTAAGTTATAAGCATTGATTTTTTTCAGATTTGATACAATTTTTTTGATATATTCCCTAACACTAAAAGGCAAATTTGATAATTTAGATTCATCTATATCTTCTTGAACATTATTTTCAGAAATATTTCTTTCGGAAAACTCTTTTTCGGAAAACTCTTTTTGTTGAAATTCTTGTTTAGGAGATTCTTGGTGCGAAAATTTTTCCTCAACAAATTCTGGAATAAATTCTGATTTAGTACTTACTTCATTTTGCGTATTCATTTCATTAGGTAACAATTCCCCTATTTCATGAAGTACAGCTTTATTAATTTCTTGAAGAGTTGGTCTTATATGAGGATTTTTGTAGCCTCTTACATAAGTGTTTATCAAAATTTTACTAAAATAACCTTTTTTGAAGATGGAATTGTATTTTTTGGAGAAGGAGTTATATTTATTAATGTTGCTAATTGCAGATAAGGGGATTACTGGGGGCCAGCGTTCTTGAGAAGTATCTGAATATAATAAAATATTATCCAAAATTTTCTTTCCTGATAAAAAATCAAAAGGGCTACCTCCTGTAAGAACAAAATAGATTAAATACACTGCAAGCCAAATATTAGAATTATGCATAAATTCACTAGCATTAATCTCGGGAGGTAAAGGAAAAGTATTTTTTCTATTTACAGTATCTATAATTAAAGGTTTATATTTCCATTCATTATTTTCATTGATTATTCCCGCTTTTATTAGGTCAGAAATATAAACATTACCTTTTTCATCTACTAAAAAATTATCAGGGTAAAGATCCAAAAGCTTTATACCTAATTTATCTAGTTCACTAACTATCCGAATCAAATTTTTATACACTGTTTTTCTTTTGTCACTTAAGGGATCTTCATTCCCAAGGTAATCACTTAGATTACTTAAAGAAGGTTTCCTGTACAACAATACAAGAGATTTATCAGCAAAATCTATTTCAAGATAATTTTTTAAATCTATGGTGTTAGCAAAAGGTAAGCCATAAAAAGAAACAAAATTTTTAACATCTTCGTCCAATTCTTCACAAATTCTTTTTAAATCACTAATTTTTGAAAAAAAGTTTTCTTTTCCATAGGTAACAGGTAAAGCTTTTACAATGTAATCTTTATAAAAAAATATTTTTATTTTTCCCTCTTGAAGGGGATCAGATAATTCTTTAATATCTATTCTTAATATTTCTTTTCCCGTCCTAAAGAGTAAATCCATATGTTATATTTTTTATTAAGTTCAGCATAAAAATCTTTTTGCAAAAAATCCTCTTGACAAGGATTTTTTATAAAATTTGTTTTACGAAAAAAAACAAGTAAACTAGCTCCGCTACCACATAAAAATACTTTAGCATCTTTAAAATTTTCCAAAATTTCATTTCTTACATTGCTAATTAACGGATAATTATAAAATACTACTTTTTCAAAATCATTGTATACAAGACATGGAAAATACTCTATCCATAAATTTTTATTGTTTTTCAGGTAGTAAAAGAATCTTAACATGTTAGGTCCAATTGAAAATGACTTATTTCTGATAATTTTATCGTATTCTTTGTAAGCTAGATAAGTTTCAACCTTTATGGGAAAGACTATAATAAAAAATCTAAAATATTTCATTAGATCTATTTTCAAACTTACAGGTAAACAAACATTTTGTTTTTCAATACAGACAATATAATTGTTTGGATAGAGGTAAGACAAGAATATAGGTAATACGTCACTACCAAGATCTTTAGCTAGTTTAATAGCAGCGGATAGATTTATTATTTTTTTTGAATAAAGGAAAAAAAGGATTGAGGCTGCATTTGAACTTCCTCCACCTAACCCACCACCTAAAGGAATATTCTTTTGTAAATTAATATCTACAAAATATTTAGGTATTCCATTAAAAGATTGTAAAATGTCAAACAAATTGTAGATTATATTTTTTTTTTCAAGTTCATCCAGATTAGAGGATATTTTTACATGCCAAGAATCATCTTCAACAAGCTTTATTTTTATTAAATCATAAAAAGGCAGGATATCGAATATGGAGGAAATATTGTGGTATTTGTCTTGCCTTAGGCTAAGTATTTCAAGAACCCAGTTAATTTTTGAGTAGGATTTTAAAACTTCTTCTAGCACATTTTTTTAATATATTTTAAAATAATTTTCAA
>JBKBIY010000149.1:0-2555 GCA_046294045.1 bacterium
TATTTCATATATTTTTTTTCTTAGGTTCATTTAGTTTTTATGATTATGGTTTTTTATGGTTGTAGTTTTTATGGTTGATCACCTTTTTTGATAGGAGTTTTTACTGAGTTTCCCCATTCTGTCCATGAGCCATCATAGTTTTTAACATTTGGGTATTCTAGAAGGTATTTTAAGACGAACCAGGTTAAAGATGATCTTTCTCCTATTCTGCAGTAAGCTATTACTTCTTTGTCTGGAGTTATACCCAAGCTTTGGTACATTTCTTTTAATTCTTCAGGGGATTTAAATGTACCGTCTTCTTTTAGATTTTTTCCCCAGGGTATGTTAAGTGCTGTAGGGATATGTCCACCTCTAAGGGCTCCTTCTTGGGGATAGTCGGGCATATGTATTAATTCTCCTGTGTATTCTTGAGGGCTTCTTACATCAACCAGCTTTACTTCTTTACCTATTTTTCCTTGTTCAAAAAGATTAAGTATTTCATTTTTAAAAGCTCTTATTTCTTTATCATTTCTTGGATTAGCTTTATAGGTGGTTTTGGGAAAATGAGGAATGTCTTTGGTTAAGGGTTTATTTTCATTAATCCATTTTGCTCTTCCACCGTCCATTATTTTACATTCTTTATGTCCAAATAGTTTAAATACCCAGAAAGCGTAGCATGCCCACCAGTTGTTTTTATCCCCATAAAAAACCACTATCGTATCATTTGATATACCTTTTTTTGAACATAATTCTTCGAATTGACTTTGATTTATAAAATCCCTTACTTCGGGGTCATTAAGTTCAGTGTGCCAATCTATTTTTACAGCATTAGGAATGTGTCCAACATCGTAAAGTAAAACATCTTCATCAACCTCAACTATTCTAACCATAGGATTATTTATATTTTCCAACACCCAATCGGTAGATACTAAAACTTGATTAGTAACTAACATCTTTTATCACCCCCTATTACCCTTGAATTTTGTTACCCATCTACTATTGTATTCCATCTAATATTTTATTCCATCTAATATCGTATTATTGAAATCATTACAATATCCTTTTATTTTTACTGAAGGAATAAAAGGTTTTAGGGGTTAATAAGAATATTATGAATGTTTTAATAACGGGATCATGTGGTTTTATAGGTTACTTTGTAACACTTCATTTTCTTAAAAATAATTATCATGTTTTTGGAGTTGATAATTTTAATAATTACTATGATCCTCTTTTAAAAAAATTTAGATTTGAAAAATTGAAGAAAAATCTACTTTACAAACATATAGATATTGATTTATCAAGAAGAACTGATTACGCAAAGCTAAAAAATGAGTTAAGAGAAAGAGAAATAGATTTGGTTATACATCTAGCTGCCTACCCAGGTGTAAAATATAGTCTAAAAAACCCTTCTAAGTACATTAAAAATAATATCATTGCTACTCAAAATCTTTTTGAATTCATAAATAAGAATGAAAATTTTAAAAAGCAAGTTATTTTAGCTTCTACTTCTTCCGTTTATTCAGGTAATCCTACTCCTTTTGATGAGAATTTACCAATAAAGCAATTTCTTTCTCCTTATGCTTACACAAAATTTGCTTCTGAAAATATTGCTAATTTTTTCTATAACTTTCATAAGTTTAAGGTAGTAATTTTAAGATACTTTACGGTATATGGGGTTTATAATCGTCCTGATATGGCGGTTTATAAATTTTTTGAAAGTATAATCAAGAATAAAACCATAAAAATTAGAGGTAGAGATATAAAAAGGGATTTCACTTATATAGAGGATGTTGCTACGGCTACATTTGAAGCTCGAAAATTATTTGAAAATACAAAAGTTTTTGAAATAATAAATATTGGTAGTGACAATCCGATAAGAGTTTTAGACTTGGTTAAAATGATGTTTGAAACGGTTAAAAAAGAAACAAAAATATTGATAGAGGATTATACTTTTTTTGAGCCTAGTGAAACTTGGGCAAGTATCTCAAAAGCTAGAAAATTACTAAATTTTAATCCTTCAAATAATCTTTTTGAGAATCTTCAAAAAACTTTTGAATCATTAAAGGAGTATTGGGATTATTGTGAGAGGGGTTTATATAAGCAAAGTGGTTCCTCTTCTAAGTAATCTCCATATCTACTAAAAGCTCTGCTTCTGGATCCTCCACAGATATATCTAAACTCGCATACACCGCATTTTCCCTTAAAATTATCAGCATCTCTAATTTTTTTCAAAATTTCACTGTTTTTATAGATATCACTTAATTTTTTTTCTCTTAAATTTCCTACCACTACAGGTAAAAAACCAGAAGGATAAACTTTACCATGAGAGGAAATGAAAATTATTCCGTTACCATCTCTTATACCTGCTCCTCTGTATATGGAAGTATTAACTATTTCACTTACTTTTTTACCTTCATTTATTAATTTTTTAATAAAGGTGCGTCGGTAGTGATGTAATTCAGTTGTTTTTATTATAAAGTTTGCATTTTTATGAATTTTGTATAATCTGTTATTAAATTTTTCTACTTCTGCAGCGGAGGGCTCTTCTAGAAAATATCCTCTACCAGTTCTTATAA
>JBKBIY010000014.1:0-15807 GCA_046294045.1 bacterium
ATATTTTATGATAGGGAAGAGGGTAGTTATAGGGATAACGGTCTTGAATTGGTGTTTCGTAATTTTGAAAATATTATAAAAAACCTAGGTTATGCCCTTATTTTTGAGCCAACTTCAAACAATATAGAAATAGGATGTAACGGGGTTATAAACTACGGAATTTGGATAAAAGGAAAATCAGGACACTCCGCAAGACCTAATACCTATAAAAATCCTTTTTATCAATTAATACCTATGATTCAATTTTTCAAAGATTTTTCAGGAGAAGAGTACTCTTTCCCTTTAGAAATTAATCAGAAAATCTTCAACTTAAGATATAAAAATAATGCTGTTATAACCCAAATTAGGGGATATAATTCTTTTGAAGAAGAAAACAGATTCAGAAATGTTGTACCTGAATACTGTTTTGTTAATTTAAATGTAAGGTTTACTCCTAATTACGAGTTTGACGAAGTTAATTTAAAGTTTTTAGAATTTTTTGAAAATTTGAGAAAAGAGGTAATAATTGATAAAATAGAAATTTCGGACGGTGCTCCTGCGGGGAAGATATTACTTAACAACAAGTTAAAAGATTTTATAAGTTGGTACATAGATGTTTCCGAGTGTAATATTTTTGCAAAGCAAGCTTGGACAGATGTTGCAAGATTTAGTTTATTAAGTATTCCAGCGGTTAATTTAGGTCCTGGTGAGCCTGAACAAGCTCACCAGAAAAATGAATACGCTTACCTATCTAAAGCTGAAGAATTATATAACAATTTAAGAAGGCTTTTATCTATCTGTTTTTAACCTGTTTTGACTTGAGTATTTGCAAATTCTTTATTTCTTCTTTCAAGAATCTTTTGGTTTAGATTTTCTACTCCTTTCTTTATGGATTTGTATGCGTAGTAGGATAGGCTAACTATGTCTCCAACGAGTGCTATTCCTACAAGATAGGGTGCTGCTGTTGCTAAAGCTGGTAAACTAAAAGCTGCAGCTACTGCTCCTACTACCCCTAATGCGTCTGTTATTACTTTACCTCCGCTTACTCCTAGATCTAGTTTTTTCTCATCAAGTTCTCTTGTTAGTTTTTCTATTTCTTTTTGTAATTCAGCTTTTTGCTCAGGAGAAAGCGTTTGTATTTCCTTGTTTAGTTGGTTAAGTTTTTCTTCTATCGATTGTTGTATTTTAGTTTTATCTTTTATTTTTTTAATAAATGTCCATCCACTAAGAGCTAGAGTAACTCCTCTTAACGCTCCTAATAGTAATTTATCTACAATTTCAGTGAATGTATTGTAACTTCCTGTTAGAACAGTATCTTTTAGATTTTCTGCGATTGTCTTAAAAGCGAAATCTGGTTTATTTTCTATAAAATCTTGAAGTGTATAGGATGTGGAACTTAGCATATCTTGAGCATATCCTATGGTTTCTGCTACTTTTGAATTTAATGGACTATTATTTGTATTATTGTTGTTGAAATTTATATTTAAATTACTTGAATCTGAATTTGTTTTTAAAGCTAAATTATGGTTAATATTTACATTATTTTTTACTTCTGACATTTTAATCCCCTCCTTGTGTAAGTTTTCTTACAAAATTTATGATAGAAAGCATTTGGTTAAACTGATTACTTTTTTTGTTAAAAAAATGTAAAAATATTTAAAATGTGAAGGCTTAGGTAATGTTAAGAAAAAATATTATAATAGTATAGAAATTTCTGATTTTACTTTGCAAAGCAAGTAAGTTTTAGGGAGGGGAAAAATGCAAAATTTAATAGAAAAAACCTACAACTTTAAGGAAATAGAAGAAAAAGTTTTAAAAAGATTTTATTCTACGGATTTAGAACCTAAATTTAATAAGCCTTCATTTAGTATAGTTATTCCTCCTCCTAATGTTACAGGATCTTTACACATGGGACATGCTCTTAACTCAACAATTCCAGATTTCCTTATAAGATATAATCTTTTAAATGACAAAGACTCTGTTTGTTTTGTAGGTACAGATCATGCGGGAATAGCTACTCAAACAGTTGTTGAAAAAGAACTTTTAAAACAAGGAATTAGCAGATTTGATTTATCAAAGGAAGAATTTTTACAAAAAATTTGGGAATGGAAAGAAAAATACGGTAAAACCATCCTTGAACAATTCAAAAAGTTAGGAATCTATGCCAACATAAATAAAGCAAGATTTACTATGGATGAGCTTTATTCTTTAGCTGTTAAACGAGCTTTTGTTGAGCTTTACAAAAAAGGTTATGTTTACAAAGGTAAAAGGGTTGTTAATTGGTGTCCTAGATGTTTAACAAGTTTATCCGATCTTGAAGTTGTCCATAAATCTATACAAACCAAACTTTACTATGTAAAATATAAGCTGGAAGATTGTGAAGATTACGTTGTGATAGCTACCACTAGACCAGAGACTATTTTGGCAGATACCGCTGTAGCTGTTAACCCTAAAGATTCGAGATACTCTAAATATATAGGTAAAAAAGTTATTGTGCCTATAATAAACAGGGTTGTACCTATTATAGCTTCTGATGAGGTTGATATGGAATTTGGAACCGGTGCCCTAAAGGTTACACCCGCTCACGATTTTAACGATTTTAAAATATACCAAAAAAACAAACAAATAGAAATAATAAACATCTTTGATAAACAGGCAAGACTAGTATTACCAGAAAAAGATGTTTTAAATAATCCTCATTTACAAAGTTATCAAGGATTGGATAGATTCAAAGCACGGGAGAAAATAATAATTGAGCTTCAGGAAAAAGGATTGCTTGAAAAAATTGAAGATTATACAACAAATGTAGGTCATTGCTATAGATGCGACACTATAACGGAGCCTTTTTACTCAGATCAATGGTTCATTTCGATGAAAGAGCTTGTAAAAAAACCTAAAGAAATGGTTGAAAAAGAGCAAATA
Source organism: bacterium (assembly GCA_046294045.1). Taxonomy (GTDB): domain Bacteria; phylum DRYD01; class DRYD01; order DRYD01; family DRYD01; genus DRYD01. The sequence goes on from JBKBIY010000014.1 coordinate 2,902, forward strand.
AGATTCTATCCTGAAACTTATAAAAAAGTTGTTTTGGATTGGTACGATAATATAGAAGATTGGTGTGTTTCTAGGCAAATACTATGGGGTCATAGGATACCCGTATATAATTGTCTTGATTGTGGATATTATGAAGCTAGTGAAGAAAATATAAATACGTGTCCTAAATGTGGATCTTTAAATGTAAAACAAGAAGAGGATGTATTAGATACTTGGTTTAGTTCTGCTTTATGGCCTTTTGCTGTTATGTACTGGCCCTCAGAAGAATTTAAAAAATATCAAAAATATTACTATCCAACTGATGTACTTACAACTGCAAGAGAAATTGTTTTCTTATGGGTTTCCCGTATGATAGTTATGTCTTCATTTTTCTTAGACGAAATACCTTTTAAGGATGTTATATTTCATTCGGTTATTCTTGCTCCCTCAGGAAAAAGAATGAGTAAATCGTTAGGTACGGGGATAGATCCTTTGGAGCTTATAGATAAATATGGTGCAGATGCTGTAAGGATGGGATTAATAATACAAACAGCGGAATCTCAAGATGTTAAGTTTAATTTTGAAAAAATTGAAATGGCTAGAAATTTTATAAATAAATTATGGAATGCAATAAGATATTTCCAAATCAGAAAATCTGGAAAAAATATAGATGAAACCGATAAAAAAACAGCTCAAATAATAAATAATTGGCTAATTCATAATGCTAAAGTTTTAATTAATAATCTCGAAAATTACGCAAAAAATTATAAATTCTTTGATTATTGTATGGATCTGTATCATTTTGTATGGAATGTTTTTTGCGACTGGTATATTGAGTTTACTAAATTTTATAATTATGAAGATTTTAAGGATACATTGGAAAAGGTTTTAAAGGTAATTCTCCTTTATTTGCATCCTCTGATTCCTTTTTCAACATTCTATCTTTACGAAAATATTTTTGGATCTATTATAACTGGGCAAAGATTTAAAAATATAAAAGAAGAACTTTGTCTTTATAAAAGTGATTTTGAAATTGTCCAAAATTTAATAGATTCCGTAAAAGAAGTAAGGCCTTTTGTTAATGAAATCTTAAGTTTAAATTCTAACCAAGTTGGAATTGAAATTGTAGATAACTTGGATTATGAAATAAAAAAATTGTTTTATCATTTTACCAAATCTACAGAATACAAAGGAGAAAATAAAAAATATTTTACTCTTTCCACTAAAATAGGAAAAATCAAAATATTTGTAGAGCAGAGTTTAATAGATCAGTATAAAAAGCTTGTAAGTAAAAAAATAGAGGAATATACAAGGAATATTGAAAAAATTGAGAAATTACTAAATAATGAGGAATTTGTAAAAAAAGCAGATCCTCAAGTAGTCGAAAATTATAAACAAAATCTAACGAAATACAAAGAAATGATAAATATAAACAAAGGTATTTTATTAGAAATATGAAGTGCGATTTTTGTGGGAAACAAATAGATAACTTAATTCTGCTAAAAGGTAAAGATTCCAGTATATGTGAAAATTGTATAACCGAAGGGTACAAAACCCTTAATATGATTAAGAAAAGTGGAAATATTCAATCTAATGGTGATTCAATAAATTTATTAACACCTTCTCAAATAAAAAAACATCTTGATGATTATGTTATAGGGCAGGAAAAAGCAAAGAAAATTTTATCTGTAGCTGTATACAATCACTATAAAAGAGTTTTACTTGGAAATAGTAATAAACTTGTAGAAAAGATGGGATTAGAGGATGTGGAATTACCTAAATCAAATGTTTTAATGATAGGCCCTACAGGATCTGGTAAGACTTATATGGCAAGTATTTTGGCTAAGATACTTAATGTGCCTTTTTCCATATCGGATGCTACTTCTTTAACTGAGGCTGGATATGTGGGTGAAGATGTTGAAAATATTTTGCTAAGGTTGATTCAAGCTGCGAATTGGGATCTCGAACGTGCCCAAATAGGAATATGCTATATAGATGAAATAGATAAGATAGCTAGGAAGAGTGCCGATAATCCTTCGTTAACAAGAGATGTATCCGGTGAAGGTGTTCAGCAAGCTCTCCTTAAAATACTTGAAGGTACCATAGCTAATGTACCTCCTCAAGGAGGAAGAAAGCATCCTCATCAGCAATTTATTCAATTCGACACCACTAAGGTGTTGTTCATAGCAGGTGGAGCTTTTAGCGGAATTGAGGATATTGTAAAAAATAAAATAAAAACTTCAGCATTAGGCTTCAGAGTAAGTCCTTCAAAAGAACAAGAAATGGATTACATATCTCTTGTTGATAACGAAGATTTGTTAAAATATGGCTTTATACCCGAATTCATAGGTAGGTTTCCGGTTATTGCTACTCTTTCAAAACTTAGCATTCAGGAATTGGAGGATATTTTGGTTAAACCCAAAAATTCTATAACAAAGCAATATCAAAAATTAATGGCGTTAGATGGAATAGAACTGATTATAGAAAAGGAAGCCATAAGTTTGATAGCAAAAAGGGCTTATGAAAGTAAAACAGGAGCAAGAGCTCTAAAGTCAATAGTCGAAAATCTACTTATTGATGTTATGTTCGAATTACCATCCTCCAAAAATGTCAAAAAAGTTATAATTAACAAAGAAGTAGTACTTGAAAACCAAAAACCTATCCTAGTATGAATAAAAATATAAATAAAAACATAATACAATTGAAAAAAAATTTACTGTTTTTTAGTTATAGTTTTTTTGTTATTGTTGTTTTCATTAATGTTGTAAGTTACTTAGTTTTGAAGAATTTTGATTTTGTTTTGATTGGTTTGAGTGTTTTTTTTAGTTTTTTGTCTACGTTTCCATATTTTAGGGATTTTTCAATTGAAAATTTTAAATTAGCTTATTTTATTCAAGCTCTAGGATTAATTTTTATCATTTTCTGGGTTTCTTTGAAAATACCTATATTTATATTTAGTCTGGCGCTTGTTTCCTTATATATCATAATTCTTTCGCTATATAGTAAAAGTTTGGCATATAATCTAATATTATTTTCTTTGATTTTTTCCTCTCTTTTATTGTTTTCGTACATTGGAGAATTTTTGAATTTAAAATATTTAAATAAGCTTTATAAATTAGATTTTTTTAAAGGTAAGTATTTTTACTACGTGATCTTTATTTTGGGTTTATTAGGATTAGGTATGGTTTTAACGAGCAAAACAAGGAATTTTATTTTAGATTTTTATAAATCTCAGTTGATAGATTCTGTTAATAAAAAGATAAGTGAAGCGCAAAGGATAGCTCAGGAAAAAGCTAAAGAAGCTGAAGAAAAGCATAGGGAATCTGTGTTTATAAGAGAAAAACAAGAAAAAATATTTGAAATTAATATAAATTTAGCAAAGAAAATAAAAAATGTTAAAGCTCAGTTACAATATCTTGCTTCTGAAATAAAAAATATGTTATACGCTTCGGGCGTCGTTATACTTCTTGATAAAGGATCTATAATAACCGCTGATTACTATGTAGATGTACCTTTGCCTGTAGTAGAATCTTTAAAGGTTACCCCAAGAACAAATGAAAATATAAGAAAATTCCTTAGTTTTGTACTCAAAAACAAAGACATCATCCACATTAACAAAAGAAAAGAAATAATTCCTAATGGTTTTAGCAAAGAAGAATGCTATATTTTTCTTCAAGAAATATCAAAGGTAACTTTTGAAGTATATGAAGTTCTACTGGTACCAATTGTTAACAGTTTTGGTGAAACTATGGGAATTTTTGTTGTTTTCAATAATACTTATGATTGTTTTAATGATGTGGATAAAAAGCTTATTCAATTAATAGGTATACAAGCTGGTATAATTATTCATAATTCATTGTTGATAAAGAAGTTAGAAGATACATTTTATGAAACGATTAACGCTTTTTCCAGTGCTATAGAAGCTAAAGATAAATATACTCCTGTTCTGCATACTTACAGAGTAGGAGAGTTAGCTTATAAAGTGGCATTGGAAATGGGGTTAAGTGAAGAAGAGGCAGAGAAAATAAAAATAGCAGGAATACTTCATGATATAGGGAAATTAGCTATACCTGATAGTATACTTTCAAAACAAGGACCTCTTACAGATCAGGAAAGAGAAGTTATAAAAACTCATTCCGAAGAAGGTAGTAAAATTCTTTCAAAAATATCTTTCTTTAGAGAAAAGGGAATTCATATTTATGTGTTATATCATCATGAAAGGGTTGATGGTAAAGGATATCCAAAAGGTTTAAGGGGAAGGGAAATACCTTTGGCTGCTAATATAATATCAGTTGCAGATACATATGATGCTATATCCACTCCTAGACCGTATAATAAACATTATGCTTCTGAACAAAAAGCTATAGAAATTATAAAATCTGAAAGAGGTAGACAGTTTTTTGAGGAAGTTGTAGACGCATTTTTTAGAGTACTAGAAAAGGAAAAAATGAAAAAGAAAACTGCTAGCTAAAAGGAGGTAAAAAAATGAGAATAACTTTCTATACAAGAGGTATAGAAATAGATGATCAAACACGTATAAAAATAAAAGAAAAGTTTGATAGGCTAAACCGTTACTTCTCTAAACTTGAAAAATTTCAAAATGAAGATACCTTTACCATAGATATCCACATAGATTACCAAAGGGGGATGTATTTTGTTAAAATAATTCTATTTCTTGATGGTCAAGAAGTTGTGATTAAAGATTCAGCAAACAATCTAATGGATGTTATAAATTCATGTGTTGATTCTCTAGAGATCAAGCTATCTAAGTATAAAGACAAAGTTGTAACTGGACATAGGCATAAAGTAAGATTAGTAGAGCTTGAAGAACAAAATCAAAAAAACCAGGAAATAGAAATAATAAGAAAAAGGATAGAGTTACCTGTCATTTCTGAAAGAAAAGCAATAAGTGCATTCCTACAAGAAAAATCCCTTACTTATTTTGTTTTCTACAATAGAGACACTGATAAAATTAACTTACTTACAAAAAATGAACAAGGATTCGTTTTAACGGAATTGGTTATATAATTTTATGCTAGGATTACTTAAAAAAGTTTTCAAAATATTTGATCCTAATGAAAGGGAATTATCAAAAATTAAGCCTATTGTTAATAAAATAAATGAAACGGAATCAGAAATTTCTAAATTAAGCGATGAAGATTTAAGATCTAAGACTTTTATTTTCAAGGAAAGAATTCAGAAAGGGGAGGAATTAGATAAAATATTAATTGAAGCTTTTGCAGTTGTAAGGGAAGCAGCTAAAAGAACATTAAAAATGAGGCATTTTGATGTACAGTTAATAGGTGGAGTTGTACTTCATCAAGGAAGAATAGCTGAAATGAAAACTGGTGAAGGAAAAACTCTTGTTGCTACTTTACCTGCCTATCTTAACGCCCTAACCGGTAAAGGAGTACATATAGTAACCGTAAATGATTATCTTGCTAAAAGAGATGCTGAATGGATGGGACCTATTTATAACTTCCTAGGATTAAATGTGGGTTATATCCAGCAACTTATGAGTAAAGATGTTCGAAAAAAGATGTACGCCTGCGACATAACCTATGTAACAAATTATGAATTAGGATTTGATTACCTTAGAGATAATCTTGTTTATTCTCTGGAAGATAGGGTTTTAAGGGAGCTAAATTACGCTATAGTGGATGAAGTTGATTCTATACTTATAGATGAAGCTAGAACCCCTTTGATTATCTCTGGACCAGCTGAAGACAAACCAGAATTATTTGAAAAATTCGCTAAATTAGCAAATTCTATGGAACCCTCTAAACATTACCTAGTAGAAGAAAAATCCCATTCTATCTCTTTAACAGAAGAAGGAATAGAGTTTCTTGAAAAACAATTAAAAATACAAGATTTGTATAGTAACGAAAATTGGATTTATGCTTTTCATATAAATGCTGCACTTAAAGCTAAGGAGTTCTTTAAAAAAGATAGGGAATACATAATTGAAAATGATGAAATTGTTATCATAGATGAATTTACTGGAAGAAAAATGTATGGAAGAAGGTTTTCTGGGGGTATACATCAAGCAATAGAAGCTAAAGAGGGAATAAAGGTAAGGCATGACAATCGTACACTTGCAACCATAACTTATCAGAATTTTTTTAGAATGTATAAAAAACTTGCCGGTATGACAGGTACTGCAGCTACTGAAGAAGAAGAATTTAAACAAATATACGGAATGGATGTGGTTTCCGTTCCTACCTATAAACCTACCAAAAGAAAAGATCATCCTGATAATATATTTAGAAATGAACAAGAAAAATTTGAAGCTCTTGTTGATTTTGTTGAAGAACTACACAGAAAAGGAAGACCTGTATTGATAGGTACAAGAAATATAATAAAAAATGAAATAATCTCAAAAATGTTAAGTCAAAGAAATATACCACACAATGTATTGAATGCTAAGAATCATGAAAAGGAAGCGGAAATAATAGCTCAAGCTGGGAAAATAGGAGCTGTAACAGTAGCTACCAATATGGCAGGTAGAGGAGTTGACATAATTCTTGGTGGTAAACCTCTTAGTAATGAGGAACTTTGTGATTTGGATGATTGCAAAGTTGAATTTAAACATACTAAACAGTACCATCAGGTAGTTGAGTTAGGGGGATTGTATGTAATAGGAACGGAAAGGCATGAATCCAGAAGAATTGATAATCAATTAAGAGGAAGAGCTGGTAGACTTGGAGATAATGGTGACACCATATTCTTCATATCTATAGAAGATGAATTATTTAAAATTTTTGGAGGAGAAGGATTTATAAATTTTGCAAGTAACCTTTTTGCTTCTCTTGGACCTAAAGAAAGTATCTCCTCAAATATATTAGCAAAACAGCTTGATAGTATTCAAAAAAAGATAGAAGCTACACATTTTCAAATTAGAAAAACTTTACTTGCTTATGATGATGTAGTAAACAGACAAAGGGAAGTATTTTACAAAGAAAGAGATAAGATATTGAAGAAAGAAGAAATATTTGATGTTTTGGCTTCCACTGTATCCGAAGTATGTGAAAAAACTCTTAATTTCATATTATCTTTTGAAGAAAATGTTTATACCAAAAAATTTGTTATCTCTAAATTTAAAGATTTTTGGAATAACTATAATTTATCTAGGGATTTATGGGGTAAGATAGAGGCTTTTCTTGAGGAAAAATTACCATCTTCTTTTTCTAGAGAAAGTCTGCAAAAAGAATTTGATGATCTAGAAAATTCTATAGTTAATATAATGATTTTTGAATTAAAACAGAGGTTACAAGTTGATAGTGTCCCTGAGAATATAGTTTTAGAGGTTTTAAAAAATGTAATCTTGGAGATAATGGACAAGCATTGGATAGAGCATTTGCATAATATAGAGTATCTTAGGGAGGGTATAAAGTTAAGGGGATGGGGAAATATAGATCCTCTTACCGCTTTTAGAGCTGAGGCTAACGAGCTTTTTGATGAGATGATTTCTAATATTCACGCTGATATTATGAGAAGCGTTTTTAATATAGTACTGGTTGTTAGATATTCTTAGGGGGCTTATTAGGTGTTGTGGGTATTATTGGTGGAGGTGGTGGGATTTGAACCCACGTCCGGCGGGTTGAACCAAGCCCTACTACAGGCTTAGTCGGTTTTTGGTTTCGGCTGTGGGAAGCTAAACCGACAAACTTCCGCGCAGCCTATTCCTGTTGTGTTTTCGGTATGATTGCCAGGAAGAACAATCATACCTACACCTTCTTTTTTTTACCCGCTTGCACTTAGAAGGTGTGGGTGCAAGCAAGCCTGCCTGTTAATTAGGCAGCAAGTGCGAGTTCTTCGGCGTTCTTTTAACTCTTGCGTTTAACGTAACGCAAGCAACGGCCTGCAGGAATCCCGGCTCCATACCCCGCCGTCGAACCCAATTGCACCCCCTCTCTATTATTATTATTCTACTCGTCTAATCATTTTCCCCTTGTAGGAAATTAAAAATTTCCCATTAAAAATTTCTCATTAAAAATCTCCACTTGGTTTATTTTACATTTTTTTAACTTTTTTTTAATAAATTTTTAAGAAGTGAAAAAGATAAATTAAGTGGAGGTGAAAAAGATGAGCTTTCTTAAAGATATGTTAGGGGATCATTATGAATATATGAGGAAAGCTTTGGAAAGTGCTTGGCAAAGACAACAAGTAATAGCAAGTAACGTAGCTAATGCTACCAATCCTAATTATGTAGCAAAAGATCTTAATTTTGAACAAATTTTTGCTGAAATAAGAAAAGAAAAATTTGATAAAAATTCAGATCCATTTAATGTAAAGCTACAAGCTGAAGATCCTGAACATATTTCTGGTAGCGTTGAATTAGCAAGCTATACCCCTGAAGCTTCTTCTACAGGTAAAAAAGTAGATATAAACGAGGAAATTAATAAATCTTTGGAAAATCAAATTAAATATCAATTACTTTTAAGGGGGGCAACAAGCCCGTTAAAATCACTTACAGAAATATTTGAAAGAATGTAAAGGAGGAGGATATTTATGATTAATCCTATAAATTTGGGTAAACCTGAGAAAATAGCTAACCCTTTTACAGAATCAAATACTGTTAGTGAAAGTGGAATGTCTACTTTTGGTGGTATTCTTAAAAATGCTATTAGTGGTGCTAATAATAAGCTGCTACAAGCTGGGGATATATCTAGGAAACTTGCTTCCGGAGAAGTTAAGGATATAAACACCGTAGTTTTTGCTTGGCAAGAAGCAGGTTTAACCTTAAAAATGATGAGAAGTATTACTCAAAAATTAATAGAAGGAGCTAAAACTCTCTTTCAAACAAATATTTAGTTCCTTAAAAGGAGGGGGAAATTATGTTTGATGCTCTTAAAATAGCTGCCAGTGGAATGAGTGTTAGCAGACAAATGATGGATGTCATAGCTGAAAATATAGCAAATGCTAATACTACTAATACCATAACAGGTGAACCTTATAAAAGAAAAGATGTCTTGGTATCTGCAAAACCTTTAAACGATCCAGAAGATGAAGGAATACTAACTGTAAGCTTTGGGGAGGAATTTGAAAATCAACTTACCGGAGCAACTGTAGCAGGTATAAAACAAGATAATACAGGATTTAGAAAAGTTTATGATCCAAATAACCCTAATGCAGATAAAGATGGATATGTAACTCTTCCTAATGTTAATGTAGTTGAAGAGATGGCAAAAATGATTCAGGCTTCAAGAATGTATGAAGCAAATACTAGCGTAGTAGAATCAATAAAAAATATGGCAACAAAAGCTCTTGAAACTATACAACAACAATAAAAGTGTTATATTGAAACTTTTTTAACCTGATCCGTGGAAAGGTAATAAATTTTTCCGTTAACTTCTACAGTTAATCGGTTTTGCTTAATCTCCTTTACCGTTCCTATTTCATCAAAGAGTTTTATTTTTACAAAATCCCCTTTTTTTATTTGAGGGGGCTCTTCTTGGCTTTCTAAAGAACTTAGGTAATCTTTAAGATCAAAGTTTTTAATTGTTTTTATTTTTTTATCAAGTTTTTGTATATTGCCTGAGTTTTTTATTTTTTCTAATTCTTTTTCCCAGTTTTCTATAATTTTTTCTATTTCTTTTGAATATTGTAGATAAAGTTTTGAAAATATTTCGTTTTTTAGTTTTTCTTTCAATTCTTGGTTTCTTTGCTCTAGTTTTTTTAATTCCTGGGTTATTTTTTCTTTTTCTTTAGCAATTTCTTCGTATAGTTTTATAATGTCTTGAAGGATTTGATTAAGTTTTTCTTGGTATTGTGAGGATGATAAATATTGTCGTATTTGATTTAGTTTTTCTTTTATTTGTGGTATTTCAAATAGAAGGTTGGTGGGCAAGGAAGGTAAGATAATGTTATACATTAGTTTATGGTTATTATGTGGGTTTAGCGGATCAAAATTTAGTGATGCTGTGGTTATTTTTCCATAGAAATAATTTTTAACTTGGTCATAATGAGTGGAAAAAGCTACAAATGAATTTTTTTCTAGGAAATACTCTATTAATGCTATTGTAATTATTGAGGCTTCTGATGGATCTGTACCTGAGGCTGGCTCATCCATTATTACTATACTTTCATTTTCTAGGTTGTCTATAATGTATTTCCAGTATTTTACATGTCCGTAAAAAGTGCTTATTCCTTGGTTTATGTCTTGTGGATCTGGTATATCATAAAAAACCCTTAAATAAGGGATATTTGCGTATTTTGCAGGTATGGGTAATCCTACGTTTGACAAAAGAATGCTTAACGCTAAAGATTTAAGGGTTACACTTTTTCCTCCATTATTAGGTCCAACTATCATTAAACCTTTATCAAATTTTATATCTATCGCTATGCAATTTTTTATTAAAGGATTTATAAGTTCGGTAATTTGTATTTCCCTTTTTTGGTTTTCTACATAGCAAAAATATTGACTTAATGTAAAGTATTCGTTAAGAAATTCAAGTAATCCACAAATTTTTATAGATTTTGATAAGTTTTTTAGATTTTCGGATATTTTTTCAAATAGTGCGGAGAGTATCTTTTGGATTTCTATTTTCTCTAGGTTTTGTAATACTGTTAATTGATTGTTATATCTTATAATGAAATGCGGTTCAAAGAAGGCTGTTTTATGTGTCCATGAGTATTCTTGTACAATTCCATCGAAAATGTTTACATATTGAGAATTTAGGTAAACTACGAATCTACCGTTTTTATAACCTACTTGATCAGATATTAAGTATTGTGAATTTTCTTTTATGAAATCGTTAAGTTTTGAAGGAATTTGTTGTGTTAGGTAATAAATTTCTCTTCTAATTTTTTTTAATTCTTCTGTGGAATTATCTTTTATATTTCCTTTTCTATCAATGAAGTGGTGTATGGTAGTTAGTAATTCTTTGAAATTAGGGGAGTTTGAAATAAATTCTTTTAGTTCGTTAAGGTTTGGGTATGATTGTATAAAGTTTAGGAAATTTTTTTTGTATTCCGAGAAATTTTGTAAAAATTCTGCTATAAGGAATATCCCCTTTGAATCAAAAAAGGAATAATTAGGTTTTATTTCTATTTCCAATTCTTTTATATCTTCAGATTCTTTTATATCTTCTGAATTTTCTGAAGAATCTTTTATTTTTATCCAAAAAAGCTTAAATAGTTCTTCTTCGTTGAATCTTCTGTAAACTTTGGAGATGAAAAAAGGATCTTTTAAAAGTTGGTAATATTGATATGAAATCTGTTTTAGGTTTTTTATGGGTACTTGTTTTTCTATTTTTTCAAAGATGTATTCTAAGAAAAGTTTACCTAAGGAATTCATTTTTTGAAGTAATTTTTCTTTTATTTCGTATATTTCTTTTAGTTTCATAAATATTTTTGTTTCAAATTTTTAATGGTTGTTTTTTTATTTTTTGGAATTTGAAAGATGTATTTTTAGAGGAAGTGGTGGTGGGGATTCATTTTTTGTAGTAATTTTCCTTATGGTTGGTTGTTTATTTTTTGAAAGATGTGTCTTAGAAAAAATTTTATTGAAAAATTTATTTTTTGTGATAATTTTCTTTGTTGTTTCGTATATTTCTTTTAGTTTCATAAATAATTAAATTTTAATAATTGAATTTTACTGATTTTTGGATAAGTTTATAATCCAAGTCAACAGGATTTATCTTTTTAGTAAGGCAGGTTTCTAGGATTCTACCTATATTTTCTCCCATTATCATCAAAGTTGCTTGTATTCTTAAGCTACTAAAGGCGTATTTATCTGCTGAAATATTTTTTCCTATAAACACTATATTTTTGTAATTATTTATGCATGATCTAAAGGGTATTCCGTAGCCATTTTCACTTATTTTGTTTTCTATTATAGAATTTGATATGTGTATATCTATAGGCCATGTACCTATTGAAATGGTGTCTTCGAGGAACTTTCCTAGCTTTATGTCATTTAGTTCAAGCGTATATAATCCTTTTATATTTCTAAACTGTCTTATTCCTACAAAATCTGCTATTTCTGATATGTATGAATTTCTAAAACCTTCTATATTATCCTTCATTACTTTGTGAATATAAAAAACCTGTTTAAGTAGGAATTTATAACTTTGATTTTCTATAGATTCTATATCGTTTATGTTTAATTCTTTATCAAGCTCTTTTAGGAATAATCTTGTGGTGTTTACCACTACAGAGTTTTTGTCTATGTCACTAAAGAATAGGAATCTATCTCTTGTTAAAAGTAAATCTTTATTATTAAGAAATTGCTTAGCTATTTGATAGTAACCTGAGATACTTAGAAAATTTTGACTTATCATTAAGTCTGGGTTTGTTTTTGAATAAAATTCTTGAGGATTTTTTTTTACATCATTTAGTATGCTCTGAAAATCGATGTTTGATACTTTAAATATAAGTGACAAAGCTTGAAGATTATAAATATCAAAAGTGTAATCCATTGGTAGAAAATAAGAAGTTATAAGCGTACCTGAGGAATCTACAAATAGTTTTGATTTTACTTTATATTTTTTAAAAACACTTTTTAGGTGTATATGGTTTACTTTTTGATTTTTATAGCTTATGTTTTCGATTTTTGAAAAAGGAAGAAAGATAAAGTTTTTCAAGTTAAGAAGTTTGTGAAATAGGAGTTTATAAGCGGTTGGATGTATAGGTGTTACGGAGAAAGCAAAATTTAAGGGATCTCTTATGTGCCCAAGTGTTAGTTTGTTTTTTATTGCTTCTTCTAGAAAAGAGTTTACCAAAGGACTAGTTATAAGTTTTCCGTTGGGTGTATGGAATCCTGCAGTGGGGTAGACTAAGGAATTTACAAGTGCTCCACCTATTTTACCTGCTCTTTCTATTAATGCTACTTTAAAGCCCTTTAATGCCAGGTATAGGGCAGCGAATATTCCTGATGTACCCCCTCCTATTACCACTACATCTACCTCTATGATATCCATTAGT
>JBKBIY010000150.1:0-2554 GCA_046294045.1 bacterium
AATATAAAATAAAGTAATTTAAGAGGTGATAAAATGTATCTTTTTAATGGAAATCTCCTAAAACTAAAAGTAGAGGAAGGATATGAATTGGTAGAGCATCCGGGAGCAAGTGCCTGCCTTATAGTCCATCAAAAACAAATACTACTTGTAAAACAATACAGGAAAGCTTTAAATGAACATACTTGGGAAATACCCGCAGGTAAAATAGATAAGTCTGACAAAGATCCTTTAACCACTATTCTACGTGAAGTAAAAGAAGAAACCGGAATAAATCTAGATTCTAATAATCTCATATACCTCGGAAAAATATATACAACCCCCGGCTTTTCAAACGAAATAATACATATCTTTTTTTACGAAATTAAAGATCAAAATATTCAACAACTCTCTCCACAAAATCCTCAAGAAATAGATCAAATAAAATTTTTTCCAATATCGCAAATATTCCAAATGATAAACGAAAACCAAATTAAAGACTCAAAAACATTATGCGCTATATGTATGGCTTTAACAAGAAATTTTATTTAAAATTCAATGTTAAAATTTTTTGAAAATGATCCCGTATTTAAGAAATCGGTAAAACTTAGACCTGTAGAAGAAATATCAAACATTCAAATTTTTAGACCACTAGCTCATATAATACTACTAAAAATAAAAGACAAAAATATATCACCCGAATTAATTGTAATCATACATACCTTTATGGTAATTCTAAGCTCAATTTTAATATACTATAAAAATTCTCTTTTTTTGGGGTTATTAGCTACCTTATTTCTACAATTGAAAACTATTCTGGATAATCTCGATGGACAACTAGCAAGATATAAAAATAAAACAACAAATCTAGGAAGATATCTTGACACCTTAATGGATTACCTTGGAAATTTTACAATATTCATCGCTTTAGGGTTAAAATATAATCAATTAACATTTTCTTTGGTTAGCTTTTTTATTTTTACTTTTGTACTATCTTATGATTTCAATATCGAAAAAATTTATAAAGGAAAAAATTGTAAAGAAAAATTTCCCCATAAAAGCACCTTTGAAAATTACAATAATTTAGAATACAATAATTTAGAATACAATAATTTAGAATACAACAATTTAGAAATTATTCTTGAAAAAATTTACAATTTTCTTCTTGGTTACCAAGATAAACTAATTATCATCATTGAAAATAAAATTTATAATTTTTTATTGGAATTTAGATATTCCAAAAAATTTTCCCAGAATGCGGCAGATCAATTTGAGAATTTATTCTGGAAAAAAGAATATTTAAATATTACGGTAAATATGGGATTAAGCACGCAATTGCTAATTCTAGGGATTTTAATAATATTTAACCTGGAATTTTATTTTCTTTATTTGCCTTTTGTTTGTCTTACAATAATCATGTTTTTATTTATTTTTAGAATAGTTGCTTTTATAAAACATCGCTTTAAAGAGGATAAATTATAAGGTATAAAAATAAATATAACATATCGACTTTGATAATAAAAAGTGAAAGGAGAAATAAACATGGAAAGAACATTAATAATCTTAAAGCCAGATGCTGTAGAAAGGAAGCTTATAGGAAGAATAATTCAAAGGTTTGAAGATAAAGGTTTTAAAATAGTGGGAATGAAAATGATATGGATAGATAAAGAACTTGCCACCAAGCATTATCAAGCACATGTAAATAAACCATTTTTTAATTCCTTACTTGAATTCATAACTTCCTTACCAGTGATTGTAATGGTTTTGGAAGGACCAGATGTGGTGGAACAAGTAAGAAAAATGGTGGGTAGTACAGATTGCAAAAAAGCTGATGTAGGTACAATAAGGTTTGACTTTGGATTATCCATACAAAATAATCTGGTACATGCAAGTGAATCTTCGCAAGACGCTCAAAGAGAAATAGAACTATTTTTTAAACCTAATGAACTATTCTCTTACTAAATTCTTAGAAAAAACGTTGTATTTTTTATTAATTTATTAATAAATTTATTAATAAATGTAGTGGAACGCTAAAGTGGGGCACGCCTCCCCTGTCTCCTTACAGATGCCCCTCTAAAAAAAACATGTATTCACAAAAAACATAATGATTTAAAAAAATACTGTGATAACATATAAAAATGGAATAGTAAAATACTTACCAACGGATTTTGTTGTTACCGAAAAAATCATCCCAAATTTTCAAAAAGGTAACAAATACTCACTTTTTGTACTAGAAAAAAATAATGTATCATTATTTAACTGCTTAATGAGATTATCAAAAATCTTGAAAATTCCTATATCAAATTTTCACTTTTTTGGCGAAAAAGATAAATATGCTTTAACTAAACAAGTAATTTATACTCAAAAACTAAAATTTATAGAAAAAGAAATTTTGTTAGATAACTTCAAATTAATCTACTTGTTTGATGTCCAAGATATAAACAAAAACTTAATGATAGGGAATAAATTTTTTATAACTGTAAGGAAGATAAAAAATCAGCAACTTATACAAGAAAAAATTGAAAAAATAAAAAATAAATCCTTACAAATTCCTAATTACTACGATATTCAGCGATTT
>JBKBIY010000151.1:0-2546 GCA_046294045.1 bacterium
AGATTATGAATCACTCCCAAGACAACATAACAATCTTTAACTTCATCTACAATTACTCTAACAGCGCCTATGTCTAGTATTTCATCCAATGGTACTTTTCTTTTTACCATTTTATTGTATACACTGTAAACAGTTTTTATTCTACTTTGTAAAGTGGCTTTTATTTGATGTTCTTTAAGTTTTTTCTCAAGTATTTCTATCATTTCATGATAATTTGATTCTATTTGTTTAGCAGTTTTATCAATATAGGATTTAATTGTATTATAAGTTTGTGGGTCATAGATTTGAAAAGCTATATCTTCCATTTCTGATTTTATTTTCCATATACCTAATTTTTGTGATATTGGTACATAAAATTCCAATGTTTCCAAAGCTATTTTTTTTTGTTTTTCAGGAGGCAAAAAACCTATTGTCCTAAGGTTATGTAACCTATCAGCTAATTTTATTATTATAACCCTAATATCTCTTGATGTACTTATAAATAGTCTTTTAAGATTAAGTAAGGTTAAATCTTTATTTTTACTATCAAGTATGCCTTTATCTATAAATGAAGTTATTTTTTGTAGTTTAGTTAAGCTTTCTACAAGAAAACCTATCTCTTTTCCAAATTTTGAGTATATATCTTCAATTTTTACGTTTGTATCTTCTACCACATCATGTAGTAAAGCTGCTGATATGGTTGTAGCGTCCATATAATATTCTGATAAAATTAGAGCGGTTTCAAGAGGATGAATTATGTAAGGTTCACCTGATATCCTTTTTTGATCTTTATGATGAAAATAAGCAAATTCAAAAGCTTTTTTTACCAAATCTATGTTTTTATCAATGCTTTCTAATTTTACAAGAAGTTCATTATACAATTTATTTATTTTGTCTTCTTTATTTACCATCCTAATTTTTCTTTTAGCAATTTAACATAATTTTCCTATTTGAAATATTTTTGAAATATAAAAAAAATAACGATTGGTATTATTATTGAAACTGTTATAGCAGCGGCAAAATAAGAAGCTTCGAAAATTAAAGATTTAGAAATATAATTAATCCCTATTTGTACTGTATACTTTTTTTCGCTTTGAATAACAATTAAGGGCCATAAAAAATCGTTCCATAAATTTAGAAAATTTGTAATAAAAGCAGTTAATATATAATTTCTTAAAACCGGTATCTGAATAAACAAAATTTTTTGCCATATATTAAATCCTTCTAATTCGCTTGAATCCTCTATATCTGAAGAATAAAATCTAAAAGCTTGAATAAATAAAAGTAAAGTAAACAAATTAGCTAAAAACGGTAAAAATACCGCAATAAGATTATCTATTAAATTCAATTGCTTTATAACAATAAAATTAAAAATAACTTTAGCTTCCTGGGGAAATAAAAAACTTAGAATTATCAAAGTTAGAAGTATTCTAGAAAAAAGACTTTTGGATTTGTAGAAATAGTATGCTGCAAGTAAACCAACGATTACCGCTAATCCCGCTCCAAGCAAAGAAACTATTAAACTATTTAAAATATAGATAACAAAATCGTAATTTTTTAAAACTATTGTGTAGTTTACTAAGGGATTATTTTTTAAAGAAAGGTTGATAATGAAAATAATTGGATAAAGTAGGATTAAAGAAATTATCCCCAAAGTAAAGGCAATAGAAATTTTTTTTATATCGGGGGATATGTTCAAGAGTTACTGTTTTTGTGGTGGGCCGCCAAGGAATCGAACCTAGGACCCCTTGCTTAAAAGGCAAGTGCTCTTCCACTGAGCTAGCGGCCCTTACCACCTATTATCTATAATATATACTTTTACAAAAAAGATTTTTTCCCTTCAATAATCTTTATTTTTTGATAAACTTTTTCAAGCCTTATCCCCCTTGATCCCTTTATAAAAATTAACGTACCCTTATCAATACTTTTTATTAAATCTTCATGAATATCATCAACATTTTTAAAAAACTTTATTAATTTGTTACCATAACTTCTAAATTTTAAAAAATTTTCTCCTATAAAATAAACTTGCATTTTGGAATTAACCAGCTTTTTAACAACAAGCGAATGATAAAAATCAGAGTACTTCCCTAATTCCAACATATCTCCAATAAATAAAACCACATTTTTAAACGAAGAAGCTATCATTTCAACAACCTTTAAATTCTCCTTTAAAGATAAATAATTGCTATTATAAAAATCACTTATTACAAAGATGTCATCATTAACTTTCTCAAAGAAAAATCTATCATTTTCCAAAGAATCCCTTATTATATTTTCAAAATTATTAACTACATTAGTAACCACCTCTTCACTATTTATAATTTTATCAAACATCATCAATGAAACAAGAAAATTAAAAACAGTTGATTTTGGAATAATATTACTAATTTCTAGTTTAAAACTTTTACCTTTAAATACAAGATTAGCACTTGTGAAAAAC
Source organism: bacterium (assembly GCA_046294045.1). GTDB lineage: Bacteria > DRYD01 > DRYD01 > DRYD01 > DRYD01 > DRYD01. Next base: position 2,423 of record JBKBIY010000151.1, read on the forward strand.
TCATTATTTATAAAAACTTTGTAATTTTTTACGTAAAAAAGCTTATTTGGGAAATAATCAAAATTTCTATAATTTTGGTAAATATGTTTTATTTTTGAGGGAATTAGAAAATAATTTCCTTTTT
>JBKBIY010000152.1:0-2502 GCA_046294045.1 bacterium
TATGCTTCTATTTTAGCAATGAAAGACAGACCAGGAAATTCTCCAGCTAATTACACTAATAATAGCAGAGGAGGATATTTTATGGTTGAAGATTATGATAGGTGGAGCTATAATTCTAACAACATACTACATATTTATGGAGGAATTTTACAGTATTTTAGAGGTCCTGTAGGAACTTTCAATATATCCACAGGAAGTCCGATAACAGGTTTTAAAAAGGATTATCGTTATGATCCAAGATTTGCTTTCCTAAAGCCTCCACTTTTCCCAACAACCTCAAGATACATAACAGTTTCTAAATTTAATATATCATTCAATTTGCAATAAGCATTTTTGTAAGATTTTTACTTAGATATTATTTTGTCTCTTGCTGGCGCTAGAAAAAGCGCTGGCAAGAGACAGGAAACTAAGCTTCATAGAAAAAATCAATTTTCCTTTTCAAAAAACTCGTTGTGTAGTGATTGAACGGTTTGGATGGTAAATTTTGTAGGTACAAGTAAAGAAAGGCTTATATGTGAATCCTGAGCTTGCAGTATAAAAATTTTTTGATTCAATAAAGCTTTATTTACCCTATACATTACCCCGGGCTTACCCCTCATATTATACCCTATAACACTTATTTTAGACAACCTCTTTATAGTCCTATACTTTACTTTATTTATTTGCAAAATTTTTTCAACCTTGTCTTTATCCGCATTTTCAACAATAAAAGAAGCGATATTATTCAAAATATCAAGATTTATAAAATCCAAACTTATTGAGTTTTGATAAATTTCTTGTAAACATTTGTCCAGAATTTGAGTTTTTTGTTTTATATGAGCAGGTAGAAATATAACAAATTTTATTACATTATCTTTATTTGAAATATTGGTAATGATCAAATTTTTATTAGGTTGTGAGCTAACGAAAGTATAATTTCCACCAAAAGGAGATTTGATAATTATAGGGATATTGGATTTTTGAAGTATGTTAACCCCTTCAGGATTAACTACGGGATTACCGTTATGTGAAGCTTCGGCAAGTTCATCAATATGACATTTATCTATTGTTATGGCGTTTTTTACTATATTAGGTGGTGCACTTTTTAATCCGTCCACATCTTTTATGATATGTATTTCTTGAGCTTGTAGGCGTTTTGCTATATAAGCGGCGGTTATATCTGTTCCACCTCTTCTTAATATCGTTAAATTCCCCTCCTGGCTTACCCCTTGAAATCCACAAATAACAGGAGTATAACCCGCATTAATTAATTCCAATATCCTTTCTTTTTGAACGTCAATTATATCTGCATTTATTGGATTATTTGTTGTAATTATACCACTTTGAAAAGCATTTAAAGGTACGGCTTTGAAATTAGGATTAATATTGTTTATAGCGAAAGCTAACAAACCTGTAGCTATATTCTCTCCACATGAAATAACAAAAGATTTGGATAAATCAATTAAATAATTATCCTTAACTTCTTTCCCGTTATTAAAATCTTTAAATAAGTTGATTAACTCATCAGTAGAGTAAGGATAAGGGGATCTTCCTAAAGCTGAAACCACTATTACCGTTTTATAAGGCTCATAGTTCTTAACAATAAATTCCGCTAATTCAATTAAATTCTCTTTCCTAAATACACTTCCACCTATTTTTATCACTTTTAGCATTTTTCACACCTTACTTTCCTGCTACAAATCTCCCATTAATATTATTAGATTAACCGTTTTCTAATCTTCCTGAAAAAGAAAAATATGAGATTTGTAAGGAGGTAAAATAATATGTAATCTTGTTAAATCTCTATAATACTTTTCTCCCGTTATCAAATCATTTAATTTGAGATTGACATCTAATTTGAGATTGACATCTAATTTAGAATTGATGTTTTTTATCGTTTTAAAAGAATGAGAAGGATAACTTTCGTTTATGTTTATTATTCCTTGAGAATAAGAGGATGAAAAATTTACCACCACAATAAGAAATGAAGAATCCAGAATATAACCGTAAGCTAGCAGATTTTTATAACTTTCATCAAACACAGGGTTAACTTTAAATATGGTAAATTTACCTTTTTCAAGAAAAGGCGATATTCTTTTGTAAATCTGAATAAATTTTTCATAAATGGGTAAGGGTTTGTAATTGTCTTTAACTGAGAGTAATTGAACTGGTATTTTTACTGTTTGTCCTTCAAATTGTTCATAATAAACCATTTTTAAACCTAGGGTTGTGAAAAATAAAGTTAAAATAGCTTCGCTGTTGTAATCATTAAGTTTATTAGCTATTCTTTCTTCATCATGGTTTTCAAGAAATCTTAGCATTCTCTTTTGAAATTCCGGGTTTAACGAAATTAAATATTTCATTTCTTGAATATTTTGATTAACTATTGAGTCAAGAAATCTTTTGTCGTAAGTGTAATGAAATCCTAAGTTAAGTAGTTTATTTTCGGTATTCCAATAGCATTCCGCTATGAAAATAAGGTCTGTGGATTTAGTTGCTATACCCCAAAATTCTTCAAATTGC
>JBKBIY010000153.1:0-2482 GCA_046294045.1 bacterium
AAATCCAAGACATATATAAAATTATTTTTGTCTACTAAAATATCCATTGGTTGCCTAAACTGACCGACATTGTTACCTTGTTTACCCAAAGAATCAGTAAAATTTATTTTATCTTCGGAAAGGGAGTATTTTTTTATTGTACTTGTTGATAAATCGGTAATATAAAAAGCTTTAAGAATAGGATCAAAAGTAAAAGAAGAAGGATCCAAATTTTCCCATTGGTAATTATAGCTTATATTAAGATTAACACCAATTTTTCCTCCGAACAAAGTAAAAAAAATATACCCCGCACCCACTAAAATTAACAATATCAATATAACAGTTAAAATGGTAAAAAATCTACTAAACATTGCTATTTAGATCTTAAGAAATATAACCTATGGATTTAAGGAAATCTTTATTAGAAGTCCATCCTTCTTTTTCTTTAACCCACAGGTCCAGATAAACCTTCCTATTAAGTAAAAATTCCAATTCTTCGCGAGCTAAAGTACCTATCTTTTTTATCATATTACCTTTTTTACCGATTATTATAGATTTTTGAGAATCTTTCTCAACAAAAATCACAGCAGAAATGTATAGAGTATTATTTTTTCTTTCTTCTATTTTTTCAACCATAACAGCAGTTTTGTAAGGTAATTCCTGATAAGTATAATTAAAAAGCTTTTCTCTTATAATCTCGGAAACGTAGAATTTTAAATTAGCTTGAAAAGGCTGCAAGTTATCAAACTGTATATGCTCTCTTTGTGGTAAATACTTTTCTATAACTTGAATCAACTTATCTATATTTTTGTTTTTTATAGCAATTATAGGCACTATTTCAGAAAATATTTTTAGCTCATTGTATTCCTCCATAATAAGTAAGCTTGCTTTTTTGTCAGGTAATTTATCAATTTTATTGATAACAAGGATTTTGGTTTTAGATAAATCTTTAAATATTTCAATAGTTTCGCGATCTTCCTTTTCATTAGGATTAGTAGCATCCACCATAAAAAGAATTATATCACAATCTTCTAAAGCTAAAATAATTTGTTTTATCATTGATTGGGATAACTCGTTTACGGGTTTATGATAACCAGGTGTATCTACAAATATTATCTGGATTTCATCTCCGTTATTATTTTTATAAGTTATGTAACCGTGAATATTTACACGCGTGGTTTGAGGTTTTGGTGAAACAATTGAAGCTTTGGAATTTAATATATTGTTAAGTAAGGTAGATTTACCTACATTTGGTTTACCTAAAATTGTTACAAAACCACTTTTTTGCATCCGCCAATCCTCTTTTTAGTATTTTCCACACAAAAATATTATCCTTTTTTATACAAATTTTTAAAAATTTTTAAAAATTTTCATTCGAAAAATTCGCACGTTTTGATAAAAGGAAAAATGATAAATTTGTTTAAAATGTAAAATAGTTATTGCTATAAGGAGGTGAATTTTATTAGGTACAAATTCAAGTGAGATAACTAAAAAAAGGAAGGAGGGAAGTGATGGAAAAAGAGTTAATTCAACCCGTTATCCCCACCTTAGGAAAACATATAATAGTTGAGCTTTCAGGATGCGAAGAAAACCTTATTAACGAAATATCAAATGTTGAACAAATAATGTTGGAAGCAGCAAAACAAGCAAACGCAACAATCATAAAAAGTGTTTTCCATAAATTCTCCCCCGTAGGAGTAAGCGGAGTAGTAGTTATATCCGAATCACACTTATCAATACATACCTGGCCTGAACTAGGATACTGTGCAATAGATATATACACCTGCGGTACAACCACCAAACCCTTTAAAGCCTGCTACTACCTAGCTAAAAAATTTAAAGCTAAAAAAATAAAAGCTACCTACATCCTACGCGGTATAGAAAATAAAACCAAAAATTTCTACACCCACAAAATCAAAATAATAGAAGGAAATATTAAAACTCTTAAAATCTTACCAACTAAAATTAAAATTTCAAAATCACTATCACAAAATATCAAACTCAAAAAAAATGGAAAACAAAATAAAATCTTAACATTGGTAGGTGGGAAATAAAATGAGTTTATTTATTCCTTTAGATAATTACGAAAAATTTGATCAAGCTTTGCCTCTTCAATGGTTATGGTACTATGAATACCATAGCACCTATGAAGTACACGCTCACGCAGTAAAAAACGTTATAATAAGAACAAGAAGTAAATACCAACAAATAGATATCATAGAATCCTATAATACTGGCAAAATCCTAATCCTAAACAGTGAACCTCAATCAACACAAGTAGATGAACATATATACCACGAAACTTTAGTACACCCAGCAATGATATACCATCCTAACCCCAAAAACGTTCTCATAATAGGAGGAGGAGAAGGAGCTACCCTAAGAGAAGTCTTAAAATATAAATCGGTGGAAAAAGTTATAATGGTAGACATAGATGAAGAACTTAATAAAATAGCAAGAGAATATTTAAAAGAATGGCACCAAAATTCTTTTTCCGATCCTC
>JBKBIY010000154.1:0-2465 GCA_046294045.1 bacterium
CTACTCTATTATTTAGTTGTATAAACATTGTATCTATTTTTTGATTTATACTTCTCATTTCGCTTTCTACATTACTTTGCCTTTCCAATATACTTTCTATTGCTAATTTAAATCCTTCTAGTTGTCCTGATACACTATTTTTGAAATCTCTTAGTTCTTGTTTAACTTCTGCTGTTATTATTTCTTTTACCTTTTCTATTATCGTTTGTATCAATTGACCACTTTCCATTTTTTCACCTCCTATTTCTATTTTCTTTCCCATATTTAAAATTTCCCTTTCCATTTTTATAAAAAGTTATGAATATGAAAGGATAGAATGTAAAAATGAATTGATAGTAAGTAGTTACGGTATTATTTCGTTGAAAACTTTAAAGCTAACAGTTTTACCGTTTTCTATTTGTATTAAGACTGCATTAAAAATGTAAGGTTTTTCTTTTTCGGCTTCGAATTTTGTTGATATGCCAGTGTGGTATTTTTCTAATACTTTGGAAATTTTGAAACCAATGATTGAATTATATGAGCCACACATACCTATGTCTGATATAAAGAAAGTACCTTGAGGGAGAATTCTTGCATCATTGGTTTGCACATGAGTATGGGTACCTATACAAGCAGTTATTTTTCCATCGAGTAAATAGGCAACGAAATATTTTTCTGCTGTAGCTTCTGCGTGAAAATCTATAATTATGTTTTGGTATTTTTCAAAAAAACCCTGATTTTCAAGTTCTCTTATTGTTGCAAGTGGGCTTATAGGTGTGTCTAGGAAGGTTTTCCCTAATAAATTAATTACTGCCAAATTAAGTTCGGGATTTGTATATATTTTTCTACCTGTAACCCAAGGTAGAAGATTATAAGGCACTATTATGTTGTCGACATTATTTATTAGTTCAAATATTTCTTTGTTATCCCATACATGGTTACCTGTGGTAATTAGGTTTGCTCCGGCTTCGGTAAGTTCTTTATAGGTTTTGTGGGTTAAACCGAACCCACCTGCGCTGTTTTCTCCGTTTACTATTACAAAATCTACTTTGTATTCATTTTTAAGGAGAGGGATAAAGTATTTGCAAGCTTCTCTTCCTGCAGATGAAACTACATCTCCTACAAACAGAATATTCATTTTATATTTCTGTTTCGGAGGCTATAACACTTTCAAGCCCGTATTTTAAATTAACTACATCTATTGAAGTAGGTTTTCTAATGTTGGTTATTGATATTTCTTTTATGTTTTTTAAGTTTTGAGATAAAAGATCTACTATATCTTCTTTTTCTTCAACATTTATTAGCATTCTTATTGTTTTGGGTTTAACTTCGGTAGGTATTATTCCTTCTATTCCTGTAGTAAAAGCTGCTATATTTGCATTCATTTCAGCAAGGATAGAGGTAATTTTAGCAAGGATTCCAGGTTTGTCTTCCAGGACTTTCGCTTCTATATATAGAATCATACTTTTTCCCTATTTTGAAAGGTAAGGTTTTTTTATACCGCCCCTTACCCCAGGCGGTTATCTTTATTAATAATTTTTGACAATATTATCGAACCCCATTCTTTTTAATTTATTACTTTCTTCCAAAGCTTCCTCCTGTGTTTTATAGTTACCTATTATTACTCTATATACAACATTATTTCCACTTATAACTTGTTCTATTTTAGGGTTTAAACCTAAGGATTCCAGTTGTTTTTTTACTAATTCAGCGTTTTCTAAGGATGAAAAGGAGCCTACTTGTATATAGTATAAACCTGTGTTGGATTCTTGGTATTCATTTGTTGTTTCATTAATATTTTCATTGGTATTTTCGTTAGTATTTTCTTTGGTATTTTCTTTGATATTTTTTGTTAATTTGGTATCTTCTGTTAATTCAGTTTTTTCATTTGTTTCTGTATCATTTTGAATAGTGGTTTCGGTAGTAGTTTGTAAAGTGTTTTGTATAGTTGTTTGCATAGTTTGTTTAGTTTTTTCTTTTTTTATGGTTTTGTTTTCTATAGTTGTTGGTATTATTATTAGTGGTTGAGTGTTAATTGTATTTTCTATATATTTTTTTTCTTCTATTAGGGGTGAGATAAGTGGTTTTGAGGTGTCTTTTGTAACATTTATTTTTTCTTTATAAAAGTATTGTCCTGCGAAATATCCTAAAATTGATACTATTATTATAATTAATATTAAAGCTAAGTATTTCATTATATTTGTTGTTTTCTTAGTTCTGCTGCTGCTGTTTCCGGAGATATTGGATTTATATATGTACCTGTTCCCCATTCGAACCCTGCCACTTTTGTTAACCTAGGTATTATTTCTATATGCCAATGGTAATATTCCTTGCTATTTGAATTTGGAGGAGCAGTATGTAGCATCATATTATAAGGAGGATTATCAAGTAGAAGATAAATTTTTGATAATACGGTTTTCATGGTTTCTGCTAAGTCAACTATATGATTTTTGTCTATATCTTCGAAGCGATGATAATGTTTTTTA
>JBKBIY010000155.1:0-2440 GCA_046294045.1 bacterium
ATCCTATGCTAGAAAGCCTTTGGGTTACACGATGAAGCAAATCCTTATTTCTATATTTCTTTCCAGGATTACCAATATAGTGGTATAGCAACCCATTAGGTTTAAGGATGTTGTAGAATTTTTGGTATATCTCGTCCGAATAGAGAAGCCCCGAGCTTCTTGTTAATCTTGGAGGGTCATGAATGATGTAATCAAACGTTTCTTCCTTAAAATTCAGTTGATATATATCTCCTATTATAAGGTTAATATTTTTTGATGTGAAGAGATTTTTTGAGTATGGGTTAATACGTGCTAGTTCTAGGACAAATGGATCTTTTTCAACAGTTATAACTTTAGCTCCATTTTTAGAAGCTTCAATGGCAGTATATCCTAAACCTGTCGCGGTATCAAGTACTAAACTGCCCGCTTTTATTCTTAGATACTCTATTTTACGCTTTATATCTTCAGAAACTTTATGAGTGTGCATCCTTATTCCATCCAATTCCAAAGAAGGAGGTATAGTGTCTAATATCCTATAAACTCTTTCTTTGAAAAATAGTAATGGACTTACTCCATCCTCATTTATTATATACATTAACTCAGGTTTTTTTGAATACTTTTTGACCAGCTCCCAAGGAAGTAAAACTTCAAAGTGATGAAATAAAACCCCTTCCTGCTTTATATAAACCCTATACTGTTTATCACTGGTATGCAAATCAAGATTAATGGTAACATATTCTTGTTTAGAATACCTAAAGTTAGAAAGGTATTTTAATTGCCTTCCGGAAATGAATAAAGGCGTTTTGTTTTTTGATTTATTTATCATTATATATTTGTTAAAGATTTTGTTTTTGTTTGTTAGCGTTATCCTGTTTTGAAATTAATCTACAAGCTATTACAAAAGCAGCGTAATCATCCAATGGTAAAAACATGCTACAAATATATGTCCAAAATCTTTTTAACGGATTTTTTTCTTTTTGTACGAAAATTTTTCTTGCTTCTAAAGTTGAATTCCTTTCATCTATTATATGTATGTTAAGTTTTTTCTTCTGATTAGCTCTGTATATTTTTATTAGATTAAGGTAAGATATTAATTTTTTAGAGTTTGAGGAGTTTCCAATTGCTACATCCTCTATATCATACTCTTCTATTATAGAATTGAGGATATCCACGATATTTATTGGGTTAATTATATTTTTGTAAACTATTCTTTTTTGGGAGTCTACTATAGCTATACCAATTTTATGAGACCCCGGATCTATCCCTAAGAAATATTTATTATTCATACATACTATTCCCTTGTCACTTGAAGCGTAATTTTAAACTTACCAGCTAAGTATATATCATCCTCGTTTATTAATAAAATTTTAAACTTTTTTTTATTTTTTGTTAAATTGTGAATTTCTTTCATTTTTATTAATTCATTTACTATTTTTTCTAGTGGTATTTCACCACCTATAGAATTTTCTTGAGGTAAAAATAGCTTTCCTTCTTTTAGTAACTTTTCCTGAATTTCAGAAATAGCATTCATAATTAAAGCAAAATTTTTATCCGTCTCGGAAGGCTCCTCAACATATACTTCTCCTAAAACGGTACCTTTTGGTACCAAAAGCTTGTCTTCTATTTGATAAATACCAACATCCGCATATTCTCCCAAGAAGGTGTTTCGCTTAGAAATAAATATTAAAGCTAATCTTTTACCTCTTCTATTTTTCATCTGTTCGTAAACTTTTTTTATATCATCATCGGATATTCTTAGAATTTTAGGTAAATAAATTTCGGATGAATTTATATGGACTTTGTATCTATTTTTTACAATTCTTTCGGTTTCCTCAATTGCATCATATAAATGCTTAATATTACCATCATTAAAAAAGGAATAAATATATAGTGGTTGATTTTTAACAAAAACAATATCTCCCATGTGTGTTGTTTGTATTAACACCGAAATATCTTTACTAAGTTCGGTATACCTATCTTGCAAAATTTTAACCTCATTTTTATAAAAATCCATTTGCTTAACTATTTGATTCATTTGAAAAAGATATATTTTTGCATCTTGAGAAAGAAAAGATAAAAAAATTATACTACTTACCGCAATTATTCCACCTGTTATGGAAGTAATAAACATTGCAGTGTATCTTGGTCTTATGTTGAATAAAACTATTTTTTTCTTACCTATTTTTTTACCGATATTATCAGCTACGAAAGATATTAAACTACCGACAATGAAAAAAAAAAGAATTTTTAATAAAGAAGATATAAAATCATTCATTCATTTTTCTTCTATTATTTCGATATTAGCTCGGGGATATATTATTTCTTCATCGGTATCAAGAACTTTTATCTTTGCTACCCTTACTTTTGAGTCTGTAGGAATAGGAAAAGGTTCCTCAATAAGATCAGTTATAACGGCTATTTTACCGAAATAAGGTTCCCTAATAATTCTCACATAGCTTCC
>JBKBIY010000156.1:0-2434 GCA_046294045.1 bacterium
CCATTTGAGATTATATACGCTCTATCTACTATTCTTAATGTTTCGTAAACGTTGTGATCTGTTATGATTACTCCTATATTTTTTTGTTTTAGTTTTTGGATGATTTTTTGAATTTGCTCAATAGTTATGGGATCTACTCCACTAAATGGTTCGTCTAGTAGAAGAAATTTGGGATTTATTATCATTGTTCTAGCTATTTCAACTTTTCTTCTTTCTCCTCCAGATAATGAGTATCCTAGGTTTTTTCTAACTTTTTCAAGATTAAATTCTTGGATTAATTCTTCTATTTTTTGGTTTATAAAGTTTTTATCTTTGTAGTGATATTCCAATACTAATTTAAAATTTTCTTCAACTGTTAATCCTCTAAATATGGAGCTTTCCTGAGGTAGATAAGAAATTCCGTAACGTGATTTTTTATGTAAAGGTAGATAAGTTATGTCTTTATCATCTATAAATATTTTGCCTTTATTGGGTTTGGTTAATCCTACTAGGATGTAGAAAGTGGTTGTTTTTCCTGCTCCATTAGGTCCAAGTAACCCTACTATCTCTCCTTGATTTATTTCTAAACTTACATTGTTTACTACTTTTCTTAGTGAATATATTTTTTGTAATCCTATAGCTTTCAAAACGCTCATAAAGATTAGTAATAAAATTCTTTATCAAGAATTGCAATACCTCCGTCTTCTGCAAATAATATCCATCCGTCTTGAAGTTTTTCTATTTCTAAAATTTTTTTACGAAATATATTACTTTCTTTTATTTCTCCGTTAAAGGATAAGATTTTTAGACTGTTTGTTTGATCGAATAAAACTGCTGATTTTTCATCAAAGCTAAAAAATATTTTGTAATATCTCCCTTCCAAATTTATATCTTTTATCCTCATTCCTTCCTTAGTGTACCAGCTTACTTTTCTTTGTTCTTTTGAAATGTAGTGTAAAACAAGGTATTTATTTTTTCCGGTATCCAAACTGTAGACAACATCTTTAGTGTTAATATTCTTAGAGCTTAGTAAACCTAAAAAAATGTTAAGTTTAAAAATTGATATGTTCGTATCATTTGCTACAAAAAGCAAATTATCTTTCGCTATCGCATCGTTAAATTTTATCAAAGATTTTCTTTTTAAAAGTTTTATAGTTTTCTTATTTCTATTATAAACGAAATAGCTCATGTAATAGTTTGTAAACACAATGAAATGTATTTCGCTTATGTTTTCTTTTATTGGTAAGATTTTTTTTATCTCTTCTGAGAAAACAAATTTCCTTTCTTTTGTAAGCCAGAAAGCGTTTAAGATATAAAGATCAGGAACTTTTTGTAGAATTATCTTATCACTTGATATAAAAAAAACTTTATCATAGTGATCATCTAACTGTGTGCTTTTTAGTATTCTTTTTTCTTTTAGATCAATAAGATAGTATTTATTTCCTGAAAAAAGTTGACAGGCTAATTTATTGTCACTGGATATACTTAATCCTTCAGCTATGTTAAGTATAAAAAAACATAGTAGAAGAGAGATTATCAACCTCATAGGAATCTTATTCTCTAATTTTTTCTCTAATTTTAAGTTTAGCTAAAAACCTATAAAAACCTTTTTACTTTTCATCTTTACTTTTCATCTATGGGTACTAGGTTGCTATTATGTAATTTATATGTATTTGAGCAGTTAGGGCATGTGTAGATGTTTTCTAAATTATTTTTTAGGGTGGTACCGCATTTGCAGACCCATCCTATTTTTTTAGCAGGTACCCCTACTACGAGGGAATAGTCCGCTACATCCTTGGTAACCACTGCTCCTGCTCCTATGAAAGCATATTTTCCTATTGTTACACCGCATATTATGGTTGCGTTTGCTCCTATGGTTGCTCCTTTTTTTACTAAAGTTTTTCTAAATTCATTTTTTCTTTCTATGAAAGCTCGAGGGTTATAGACATTTGTAAATACGCAAGATGGACCACAGAAAACATCATCCTCTAACTCCACTCCCTTATATACTGAAACATTGTTTTGTATTTTACAGTTATTGCCGATTTTAACATCTGGACCTATCATTACGTTTTGACCAATTATCACATTTTCTCCTATTACCGTGTTTTTAAGTATATGACAAAAATGCCATATCTTGGTATTTTTGCCTATTTTTACATTTTCATCTATATAGCTACTTGGATGTACAAAATAGTTTTCTTTTATATAAGTTTTTTTATTTTTTATTGATTGCTCGGACTTTTCTATTATTTCCAATACTTTTATTGCTTGTTCTGCATTTGTTAAAGGGGTTTTTTGATTTTCTACGCAATATATAAAATGTTCAAGCTCTTCTAGTAAAGGTTCTTTATTTTCTACCTCTATTATTTCATAGTTTGCTTTTTGGGCTACTGGTATTTTCCCTTCTTCCCATTCTATTCTATGAGGGTAAAAAAATAGTTTTTCTTTGGTT
>JBKBIY010000157.1:0-2424 GCA_046294045.1 bacterium
TAAAGTTTTAATTCCACTCATATTCTATCCTCCCTAGAGATAAATTAAGGATGAATTTTTGTTATTAAGTTGAAATTTTTCAAACTATTTATAAATTCATCAAGAATTTCCCAATTTGGTCTGTCTAACCCTACTCCTTTTAGATTAATACTTGCTTCATCAGGTAAGAATTTAAAGCTATGATTAGAAGTGGGTTTAAAAACCAAAATAAATCCAACAAAATTATTTTTTCCAAATTGAATTATTTTAAAAATTAAAGGAGAGGCTCTGCGAAGAGTTTGATTACCCAGTTTTGCTTCAACCATGCCACCTCTTTTAAGAGAACTAAAGTAAAAATTAAGAGGTAACCCAAAGATTACTCGTTTAATTAGCTGACTTCGTTTAACTAGCTGACTTCTTTGAGATCCTCCTAGATTTTGAATGATTTGCTTTGCTATATTATAATCAGGTTGATAGTAACTTCTAAATGCCATAAGAAGAAATCCCATAAAATCTAATAGATCTTCCTGCTTATTTATAGAGTTTAAAGCCCATTTATTTACTAAAAATCTTCCCTCTTTACCTTGTTGAACAAACTTTAACCATTTCTCAGAATTTCCTAAATTTGCCTTTTGCACTTCATAAATTTCCAAATTCTCAAAAATATAGGGAATATCGTCTCTTGCCTTCCAGTATTTAAGATTTTTTATAAAATCAAGTTGGTTTTTCAACCATTTACTTATATCTTCATTTCCATCCGGTTTAAATTTCAAATCAAATTCTTTTGGAATATCTCCTTCCATCTCTTCTTTTGGAATATCACCTTCAATCTCTTCCACAACGATTGAGCCAAACCCCCTTCTGCTTCTACTACCAAAATTTCCAAGATAAAAGGCACACCAGACAGCACAAAGAAACTTTTTTATATCTTCTTCTAAGATGTTTGGATAGAAAAGAAATTCTATACCAAAATTCTGACCTTCAAGTTCAAGTATATATTTTCTAAGATTTGCTTTCTTATCTTTTTTAAATCTCGGATCAAGAGAAAATCCTAGATAGTTAATGCCTCTTCCTCTTGCTACAAATCCTTTATCATCAAATATTTTTTCAAACTCTTTAGATTTGATTTCTCCTGATTTTTTTAGATTTACTTTTACCAAACCTTTCCGGGCTTTTTCTCCGCCCCAGCCAAATAATCTTTTTTCGTCTTCAATGCTTCCGCCAAGTAATCTAAACCAATGTCTAAATAAACCATTAAAAGATTGAGTTCTTAATTCTGGTTGCTGTTCCGCTCCCCCCATAAATAGAGGAGTTATAATTTTACAAGTTAAAGATATTTTATTCATTTAATACTTCCCTTTTAATTGAATTATACATTCGGCTATATTCAAGATACTTTTTCATTGTTTTCAACTTTAATTCAAAAAGACATTCCTCATCTTTAACATAAAGTTCTTTTCCGTATTTGAAAACTTCGTATTGAATATAAATTGGTAATCTATGAAATAAAACAAGGTCAATTTTACTGGAATAGAGACTACCAACTTCAGCCTCATCTTCTTTAGAAGGATTTTTTAAAATAACTGCAATGTCTATATCCGAAATAGGTTTTTCCTCCCCTTTTGCATATGAACCAAAAAGGTATATAGCAACTAAATTTGAATAATCTTTCAACTCGTTAATTATTTTGCTAACTTTATCCATTTTGAGAAACCTTAACCTTTATTAATCCCATTCCAAGTGTCTCATCTCCACCAAGCTGGATTATCTGATTATTTAGCAAATTTTGCAACTTCTCAGAAACCTTACTAGCCTCTTTAATAGAAGAGTCAGATTTATTATATGGATCACTTATAAACAAAAACCCATAGAATACGCTTTCAGCGGGGACGAGCTCAACTGTAAATAAAGCGCCTTCTTGGACCGTCCCCGTTAGTTGATTAATCTTTACCCTTGTTCTTATTTCAACAGCATACTTTGTAAAATCCCTAAAAACATTATCTGAAACTATGGCAAAATGTTTTTCAAAATCACTTTTTAACTCATCTAGCAGGAATTTAGAAAGCTCCTTTGCTATACCATCAATATATGAATTTTTATCTAAGACATCAAAAACAAATTCTTCAAGAGCAACCTTGTTTTCATCAATTTTCAGAGCTGAATTGCTACAAATGAGTATTTTTTCATCTTCAACTTCAGGGATTTCTGGCAAAGTATCTTTTTCAATGCTTTTTAACTCATTTTTAAACCTTTTCAAAACATAGGGGCAAGTGATATAAGCAAAGACACCTTTTACTGAACGAACAGGATAGAGTAAAATTTTTGCATCGGTAAAGGCTATACAAGAAGCATATTCCTGCGCTTCTTCTTCTGGACCAAAAATTACATTTACTTTATTTTTATCATTCAAGCTTCTTTCTGCTAAATCTCTTATTACTCCTTTAA
>JBKBIY010000158.1:0-2423 GCA_046294045.1 bacterium
GAAAGGCAAGGTTTGTTATGGCAAATGGTGCTTTGTCTTGCAGAGGCCAGGAAGGAGAAATAAAATAAAGAAATCAAAACTTGACCATATGAAAGTTAAGGTTTTATTTATAAATGAAGTTGGTTTTGCAAAGGTTGCAGACCTACCGTGAAGAATTATCAAGATTGCTAAAAGAGGAAGAAGGACTTACAGAAAAGATAAAAGAGGTCTTTAAGGCATTAGGTTTTAGTATAAAGTCAGTTGAGGTTTGAAAATGAAAGAAAGAATTATCAAAAAAATTATTGAGGAAATATTTGAAGAGAAAAAAGTAAGGATAAAAAAAGTAATCCTTTTTGGTTCAAGAGTGCGAAAGGATTATAGAGAAGATAGCGATTGGGATTTGTTAATCGTCACGGAGGATAATCTTCAAAGAGACCAGAAAGTGCTTCTTTCTCATCTTGTAAGAAAAAGGCTTGCAGAGGAGCTTATTCCAAGCGATGTTTTGATTAAAAGTGAAGAAGAAGTAGAAGAAAGAAAGTATATAATTGGAAGTGTTATAAAAACAGCAATAGATGAGGGAGTTGTTTTGTGAGAGCAGAAGTTAAAAAATGGATTATTAAAGCCCTGAATGATTATAGAACTGCAGAAAGCCTTATTAACTTGCCTGAGGAAGAGATCATAACAGACACATTATGTTTTCATTGCCAGCAAACTGTTGAAAAATTATTGAAGGCTTTTTTAGTTAATTCAGAGATTGAGTTTGGCAGGAGCCATTCACTTGAATATCTAATTAGATTATCTTCTGATGTAGACAAAGAATTTGAAATGCTTTACGATCTAACGGCAAACTTAACAGAATATGCAGTTGAGATAAGATATCCCGATGAATTTTATATTCCTACTATTGAAGAAGCTAGACAAGCTTTTGCTGCTGCTACAAAAGCCAAGGAGTTTATTTTAAAAAAATTGGGAATTAAAGAAGAGGATATAAAATGGTAAAATTCCGCTGGAAAACGGAGTTTAAAAAGACGGAGATTGGAGAAATACCGAAGGAATGGCAAAAACTATCCCCTGAGGCGTTAAGTGTTTTAACCATTCAAGCTTACGATAGAATATGCAAAGATGAGAATACTAAATGGTTATTAAATATTCCACGACGAGAATTAAAGAAGTAGCTCGTGATTTAGAATATGAGATGAACTATCTAATCTCAAGGAGTATCTCCGCTGGAGAACCTATTGATGTCTTAAGCTTTAAAGATGATAAACTTAGAGAAATAATTGACAAATATAATGAGGAGGAATTAGCATTTTATGATTTGCTTTTAACAAAGCTAAAATCCTTTGAAGACTACCATAAAGTTAAGGAAATAGCCAAAAGAATTGTTCATATACTTGGTGATTATGTTGAAGTTGCCGAAATCTTTTACAATGCCGCTTTGTCAAACAAATACTAGCTAAAAATCTTGGTAAGTAGGATAATTAATACAATACCTGCTATAAAAGCTGAAGCTACTGTGCTTTTAGGGGCTTTCTCAAGTGATTCTGGAATTATCTCCGAAACTGTTAAATATATCATTGCTCCTCCTGCAAAACCTAACCCTAACGGTATAGTCCACCACAAAAGATGACCTATAAAAAAAGAAGGAATAGCCGCCACCGGCTGCGGTAAACTTGACAATATAGCATACACAAAACATTTAAATAAACTGACCCCCCTTGGATACATCATCAAACCTATCATTAATCCTTCAGGTATGTTATGTATCGCAATTGCTATTGATAAAATTGAACCTATCTTAACAGGCTCTGAACCATTAAAACCCATACCTATAGCAATACCCTCAGGAAAACTATGAACAAACAATATAATAAAAGTTAAAAAAGCTATTTTTGCATCCCTTTGAGAAAGATTTTCAAATTTAATATCATGATCATGAAATTTTTCAGAAGAGTAATAAACAAACCAAGCTCCTAGAATTAAGCCGATTAAGGTAAGTAGAATACTAGATTTGAATCCTTCATCTACAATGACTGTAAAAGAGGCTCCAAGCATCATACCCCCAGAAACCGCAGCTAAAACCCCAAAAACCTTAGGAGTTACATTCCTAAAGAAAATTAAAGGTAATACACCTAAACCCGTTGCCAAATCAGATATTACAGCATAAACTACCATTATCCAAAAAACAGATAAACCGCTTTCCTGCATTAATCAATTAAAACGAAAACTTTTCCGTTTTCTATTTTGGTTTTAAAAATGTTAACGGGTGTAACTGCAGGCATTTTTAAAGCTTTACCTGTTTCTATATCAAATTTAGCACCATGATATTTACATTCTATGGTTTTTTCTATTATCTTTCCATCGCTTAAAGGTTTTTCATCATGAGAACAACGATTTTCTACAGCAAAAACGCTATCCTTTACCCTAATTAAAAGTATCTCCAA
>JBKBIY010000159.1:0-2394 GCA_046294045.1 bacterium
GATTTGTTTTTTAGATTTGAGGAGCTTGTTTTTAGAAAGGTTGTTGAGGAAGTAGAAAGAAACTTAAAAGTATTAATTGAGAGTTCAAAAGAAAGAAGGGTTAGTGTTAATTTCAGTATAGACTTTTTAGAAAGGCAATTTGAGATGTTTAAGTTTTTTAAGGAGGTTTTAAGAGACAAGATAATAATTGAGGTAAATGAAAAAGATTTTAGCGAAAAGATAGCTTTAGTAGAGAAAACGATAAAGAAATTAAGGGATGTGGGATATTATATTGTGCTTGATGATTTTGGAGAGGGAAGAAACAATTTTGACAGGCTTGTATTATTTACTTATCACGGAATTAAGTTAGGGATGTTTTTTTCAAGGCTTGTGAAAGAGATGTTAATTGATTTAGGTTGTGATTTAAAGAAAAAATTTTTATTTGATGTAGTTAAAACTTTTATTAAGCAGGTAAAGGAATACGATGAGGATTTTTACATTTGTTTTGAAGGAATTGAGGACAATTCAATCTTAAATGTGGTAAAGGCAGTAACGGATAAAAGTAAGAAGTATCAAGGATTTTTATTTGGGAAACCTTTTTTAATAGAGAATTAAAACAATTTAGTTAAAAAAGGGGGAGAGTGGTTATGAAGAAGAGTTTAGTATTATTGGGATTGGGATTACTTATTTTAGTTAGGGATGTGAGTGCTTACGAGGTGAGGTATGATGTAAAGGAGAGGTTGTATGGATATAAAGATGATGTGGTTATGGTAGCAACTGAGGAGACTTTGGTAATTACCAATGAAAAGGGAAATGAAATAAAGGATTTAAAAGAGGTAAAAGTAATAGATATTTCGCAGGTGATAAGGGAAGAGGTAAACAAGGGAATAAGTATGATGAAGGGAAAGGGGAAGGAGGAGGTTAAGGAAGAGGTTAAATCGGAAGTAAAAGAGGTTAAGGGAGAGAGAAAAAAGGTTAAAGTGTTTTTTAATTTTAATTCTTACAGGCTTGAGTGTGAGCAAAGGGAGTATTTAAGGAGGGAGGTTGAGGCATTAAAGAATGCGGGGTTTAAGAATATAGAAGTGGAGGTTTACGGCAAAGCGGATGTAATAGGAGGTGAAAAATACAATAAGAAGCTCTCTTTTTTGAGGGCAAAAGCGGTAGCTGAGTATTTAGAAAAATTAGGGGTTAAGGTAAAGAAGGTAGAAGGAAAGGGTGAGACAAAGGAGCATTGTATTTTTGGTTTAAATAGGATTGCGGAAGTAGAGTTGAAAGCTGAATGAGAGAGCTGTTGTGGTTTTTATTTTTTTACTTTTTATTTTTATGTTTTTGGATGTTTTTGAGTTATGTTGATTTTGAGAAAAAGATGAAAGACTGGGGAGAGTTTTTAGAGAAGAGTTCAATTTTTCATTTTGGGTTTCTCATAGGGTTTATTTCATTTGTGTTATTTTTTTTTACGAGGTTAAAAGAAGCGGGATATTATTTAATTTTTGTATCTGCTTTTTTGTATGGATTTTATTGTTTATTTGAAATGATGAGGTTGTTATGGGAGAGAAGAAAAAGATCGTAAGTTTTTTTGTGTTTTCGTTTTTAGTTTTTTTAGTTTATGGTTTGGTTTTAGGTTGGGGTGCTAATTATAGTGATGTAAAAGAGCTTATGGATAGAGCGGAGAGAATAAGAAAGGAGCGTAAAGATTTAGAGGCTAATGGAACTTTTATAGAGAACTTAAAGAAAAAAGGAGAGAGTAAGGCAAGGGAGTTATACGAATATTATCAAGGGAAAGAGTTTCAAAAAAAAGTAGAAGAATATAAAGCAAGGTTAAAGAGTATATTTAATGAAACTTACGGGATTGATTTTAATCAGGAAGAAGAGCCAGAAAGGTATTATGTAGATTATTGGAAGGGAAAAAGGAAGGGGGTGTTTTTAGAGAAAGGGGAAAAGATATATGTATTTGTATCATCAAGTATGGGGGAGGATGTTGTTAAGAAGTATGTAAAAGATAGTGTTTTAATTTTTGGTGAGGTTTATTTTGTGTTAAGAGGGGGGATTTCTGGGTTAACTTATTTAAGTCCTACAGCGAAGTGGATATTGAATGTGTTAAAGGTTGATAATTTTTGTGATATATGGCAGGAGAGGTGTAGGCTTTATAATAGAGAATTTTTAATTGATCCTCTGTTGTTTAGAAAATTTGAGATAAAAAAAGTGCCTGTAGTTGTTTATGTTAGAGGTGAGCTTGATAATCCGTCTAAAGTTATAATAAGTCCAGGTGCGGTATCATTAAAAAGGCATTTATCAAGAATTGGTCAGGTTTTACAAGATCAGAGATTTTCTGAAGAAAATTTTTGATTTTCTTTCTGGTTACTTTCTTTTCCATTTTTTAAAGTAAAAAATTTAAAGAAGAGGAGAGAAAATGTC